>DAOVYW010000083.1 GCA_030635415.1 Candidatus Firestoneibacteriota bacterium | reverse complement strand
GCTGAAAGGGATCGGCGAAAGTTCGTCAGCCAAGTATATAGTGCCCATGGAATTTATGAATTTCCTTCAGCCGATTATAGAACGCGTGAGAGGCGCCCACACCGGGAAATAGTTCAGGATCAACTATTTTAGAGGAAAAATGGCTTTTGGCGACACTCCCATAAGAACCTTTATTTCCGTGAGTCTCTCGCCTCTACTAACGCATGAGGTAGAGGAACTGTTGCATGGGTTGAAGATAAAGTTGCCTGGTATAAGCTGGGGCCAGGCGGATAAACTTCATTTTACACTGGTTTTTTTAGGTTCGATCGCGGAAGAACGGCTGCCCGCAGTAATCCAGGCGTGTCATGAGACGTTGGAGGTCATGATTCCTTTTTCAGTCAGTCTGGGAAGGTTGGGTGTCTTTTCGCCCGGAGGACAGCCTCGGATTATTTGGCTTGGGCTTTCCCAGGGCGAGCTCGAAATGATAACCCTGCAGAAGAATATCTTCCGGGCTCTTTCCAGCAGAGGTTTTAATTTAGAGAAAAGAAAATATGTCCCCCATCTTACGTTGGGAAGAGTCCGGGTGGGTAAGTGTATTGTGCTGCCTCCCGAATATTTCAATCCGGTTCCCGGTTCTGCCGCTACCATGCTGATTGAGAAAGTGAATGTCATGCGCTCGGATTTGCAATCCAGCCGAGCGTTGCATACCCTCCTGGCGGAGTGTGAGTTGGGAAAGCGCCCCTAATACTCCGGCCTATTTCAACACTGCCTGCAGGAACAGCCGGGCGATGGGCGCGGCCATGTCCATGCCGGTGCCTTCTTTTTCAGCATAGATGGCCACCGCCACCTCAGGATTTTCAGCCGGAGCGAAACAGATAAACCAGCCGTTTAAACCGTGCTTGGAACCACCGGTAGTTCCGGTTTTTCCAGCTACACTGATACCTTTCACCTGAGCTTTTCTGCCGATGCCATGGCGGACCGTGTCAATCATAAAGGCTTTGATTTTATCGGCGGTTTCGGGACGGATGGGTGTCAGCATGACTTTAGGGACGCCTTGGCCGAGAATCTCGCCGCGAATATTTTTTATTTCCTTAATGAAAAATGGCGTCAACATACGGCCCTGGTTGGCAATGGTAGCGGCCAGCATGGCGGCATGCAGAGGTGAGATCAAAATATTTTCTCCCAAGCCGCAGGAGCGTTCAGCCAGGTCGAAACGTTGGTCACTAACCATGGGGGCGCTGGTAGTGGCGGTAGGATAAGAGAGTTCAACTTCCTCAGATTGAAAAGCAAAGGTAATGGGGGCACCGAACCCAAATTTATTGGAATATTCATAAAGGCGGTCCGGACCGAGAGCGGCCCCGACTGCCGCCATGGCTAAATTACAGGAAGTATCCAGTGCCACCTGCAGCGAATCGATCCGGCCATGTCTGCGCCAGCACCAAAAAGTTTTCCCGCTATAGCGGACAGCCCCCACACAGGTGATGGGAAAAATCCTGGCCATGTCCAACTCGGTTTCCAGGGCGGCGGCGGCTGTGATGATTTTGAAGATTGAGCCTGGTTTGCATAGTCCTTCCAGAGCACGGTTTTTTAGAGGGTGATTTTTGTTCCTGACAATTTTTTTCCAATCCTTGTCAATCCGGTTGGGGTTGAAAGAGGGATGATTCACCAGGGCGAGAATTTCGCCGGTACGGGGATTCAAAGCCACCAGGGCGCCTTTTCTCCAGCCCATGGCCCGATCAGCGGCCCGCTGCCATTCCGAGTCGATAGTAAGGGTAACCGTATTACCGGGAAGATAGGAGGCTAAAGCGCGTTCCAGGCCGGTGGAACCATGCTCTTTACTTACATAGCCGATAAGGTGCGCGGTATATTGAGCCATGGAATAATAACGGCGTCCGGCATTCTGCCGCACGGCAAAGCGGGCCAGGGGTTTGCCCCGGCGGTCATGGATATAAGAAATAAATCCTTTTTCCAGTTCTTGGCGGGCCTGCTGCAACTTGACTTGGGCCAGCTTAAGGTCGGGATTTAAATCCAAACTTTTCCGGTAAGCATCCACGGCTTCTGTGATACGGCCCAGGGCATGCAGAGACAGGGCATGCCCCAACTGAGCATCGGTGTTCTCTGGAGTCAGGTTCAAAGCGTGACGGAATTCGAGTTCGGCGGGAGCGTAGATACCGCGGCGCAAATAAGAGTCGCCCACTTTTACGTGACTGAAACGACGGTTGGCTTTGAGTCCCTGCCGGATGGCCTGTTCATATTTTATTTCGGCGCGCACCAAGTCGCCCTGAGTAAGGTAGATTGATCCAATGGCATCAATAGCCTGGGCATGGTTGGCATGTAATTCCAGAACCCGGTTGAATTCCAACAAAGATTGGTCAAGGTTTCCTTGCTCCAGATAAACCCGGCCCTTATTCATGCTGATGGCGACGTGCAGGTGGCTACTATAGAGGTGTATGATAGCGCTTAGAAAAACCAGGGCAATCAGGGAAGCAATCAGGACCAGCCGTTTTCTGTGCTGCTGTTTACGACGGCTTTTAAAGGAGAGAGGCATATGACTTCCTTGTTGGGTTTTTTCGGAACAACTTTAGATACTAGGGCATCCGGCCGAAAAAGTCAACCCCGGGAAATGCTGGGGATAGTCTTTTGGGAGGCATATGCCGGAAAGCGGTTAAGAAATACTTGAAATAAATATTATGAGAGGATAACATGAAGTGGATTAAAAATAAAGATTTGGATTCTCCAGGATATTCCCGGACCAATGATCGTAAAAGAGCGGAAGCGAGAGGAGCGGAGCAATGGCACAGGCAAGGATTTATTGTGTGGATGATGATGTGGATATCTTGGCCCTTTATCGGATTATTCTGAGCCAGGAAGGTTATGCGGTGACCGAAATTTCCAGCGGCGAGAAAGCGCTGGAGCAAATCTACCAGAAGGATCCGGACCTGATTATTCTTGATGAGAAGATGAGTAATCTTTCCGGTATGGAAATCTGTACCCGGATTAGAGAGGATAAAACCCTTCCTTTTATTCCTATAATTATGGTGACCGGAGTTGATTCCAGAGAAAGGAAGATAAAAAGTCTGGAAAAGGGAGTAGATGATTATATTCTAAAGCCGTTTGATCACGAGGAGCTGTTGGCCAAAGTCCAGGTTATGCTCAGGATCAAGCGTCTTTATAGCGATCTTTTAAAGACTCGCCAGGATTTGATAAAAGCGGAGCGCCTGGCGGCAGTTGGACAGTTAGCCGCGGGAATGGCCCACGAGATACGGAATCCACTCTCAATTATAGGCGCCTCGGTTCAATTTATAAAAAACAAAATGACCGTTCAGGATGACAGCTGGGAAATGATGAGTACTATTTTAAGAAAAATATCCGAGATAGACGGTATCATCCGGGAATTACTGATTATAGCCCGCCCAATTAAATTGAAAAGTGATATTATTGATCTGAATGCTTGCTTGCAAAACGTCTTGGGATTTATCAGGGAAAAATGTTTGGCTCATCATGTCAAGTTGCATTTTAAATACGAGCAGGATTTAGCCCGGATTATAGGGGATGAGGAATACCTGCAGCGTATTTTTCTAAATATTTTATTAAATGCCTTGGACAGCATGCCCAAAGGAGGGGAACTGCATATCTTCACCAGGCAGGAAGACAAGGATACAGTCGGTATTGAAATCAAAGATAACGGGGAGGGCATTAGCCCGGAAGATATGGAACACCTTTTTGAACCCTTTTTCAGCCGAAAAGTCAATGGTTCGGGGTTAGGGCTTTTCATGGTAAAAATGATAGTAGGTGAATTAAAAGGAGATATTAAAGTAAATTCCACCTTCCGTCAGGGCACGACCTTTACTATTTTTTTACCGGGGGCGAAAGATAAAATAAATCTCAAGTCCGGGAAAGCAACAGCCGATATTAAAAATACATGGTAAGGAAGCGGAACCTAACGGGAATCGCAGTATTTCCGAGCAGGCAGATGAGCAGAAGAAGTTATAGCAAAAGAACAGGAAGTTTAACGGCAAGAAACGAGGTCAAACATGCGGAATTTATCAAAAAGCCGAAATAATAAAGAAATATATTGGTTGCGTACATTGTTGAGGGAAACCTATAAAAAACCGGTTTTCTATAGAAAAGAAAAAGTGGAAACCTTAAAGCGGTTGATTAATCGCAATGATTACCATGTTCCGGGCAAGAGTGTGGTGAATAAGTGGTTTCCTTAAAAGTCGGTATTTAAATCCCTGCAATATGGTTTCTTTTCCCTGATTTAACCCGAAAAGTTATTAACAGATCAAATAAACCTGAAAACCCCCTAAATTAATACCTTATATAGTTCCATATCCTCGCCTTGGCCCTTTAGCGCTATTAATAAAATGGTATAGATATTGCAAGTAAATATATTGCCGAATCAATCAGGTGAGGATAAGCATGAAACAAGCTGCCACCCAAAAAATATATATAATAGACAATGAACCGGAAATTTGCTGGATGGTTAAAAATGTTCTTTCTGAAAAGGGTTTTGATGTTCATACGGCATTTAGTGGAGAGCGTGGTTTGGAAATGGCTGAAAGTGTTCAACCGGATTTGATTTTGCTGGATTTACAACTCCCCGATATAGAGGGGTTGGAAATGTTGCAGCGGATAAAAGAACGATTTAATAAACTGCCGGTGATAATTCTTTCGGCTGTTGATGCGGTAAATGTGGCGGTACGTGCCATGAAAATGGGAGCCTATGACTATCTGAGCAAGCCTTTGAATGTGAATAAATTATGCGTTACTTTGGGGAATGCCCTTAAAACCAGCCGGTTGATCAACGAGGTGGATAACTTAAAGCGTCAGATCACCGATCAAGCAAGCAGCCCCCTAGTGTGGTCTTGCCCACAAATGCAAAAAGTCATGGGAATCGTCAATAATATCGCCCCTTACGATGTCGCCGTACTAATCCGGGGAGAGAGCGGGACGGGCAAGGAATTAATTGCGCAACACATTCATAGTCATAGCAGTCGCTCCGGCCGGCCCATGATTTCGGTAGATTGCGGTGCCTTGCCGGAAACTCTGGTGGAGTCGGAATTGTTTGGATATGAACGCGGCGCATTTACAGGAGCGAATAAAGACAAACCCGGCCGTTTTGAATCAGCCCAAGGAGGAACGCTTTTTCTGGACGAAATCGGAAATCTGCCCTTGAACACCCAGGTTAAACTTTTGAGGGTGTTAGAGGAAAGGCGTTTCCAACGCTTGGGAAGCCGGCGCGAGATTGATATTGATGTTCGTCTTATCACGGCGGTCAATACGGATTTGGAAACCGCGATGCAGACCGGCATGTTTCGCGAAGATCTGTTTCACCGGTTAAATGAATTTGCCGTTTACATGCCGCCTTTGAGAAAGCGGAGCGAAGAGATCGATCTATTAGCGGGACATTTTTTGGATCTCTTCAATCGTCAATTTAATAGAAGCATAAAAGGTTTTTCCCCGGAAGCACTTTGGTTAATGCGGCGGTATTCCTGGCCGGGAAATGTCAGGGAATTAATCAATGTTATTAAACGGGCGGCGGTGCTGACGGCTGGCGACACGATTGAGAGCGCCTGTTTTCCGCCGGAAATCCTGGAGCAAACAGCCGAAAAAGAAGAGTCCATAACCACAGTGTATTCCGAACCCCGCCGGGTAATCCAGCCCTTAAGAAAAGTTTGCCAGGAAGCGACTCGGAAGATAGAGCATGAAGCCATCAGCCGGGCGTTAGAGCAAACCCGCTGGAATAAGGTCAAGACGGCCCGGCTTCTAAAAATAAATTATAAAACTTTATTCAATAAAATAAAGGAATTAGGTATCTAAGGGGGAGGGTGAAATGCAAGCGACGGAGCAGGAACTTTGGAAAGCGTACAAAGAACGAAATAATATGCAAGCCCGGGAAACCTTACTGGAAAGAAACGTTCCTTTAGTTCGTTTTATCATTGACCGGATGAATATTCCGCGAAATTGTCCCGGGTTTGATTTTAACGACATAATGAACGCCGGCATCATCGGTTTAATTGATGCGGTAGAGAAATTTAATCTGGAAGTGGGCGGGAAATTTTCGACCTATGCCTATTTCCGGGTCCGGGGAGCTATTCTGGATGAAATGCGTGCGCTGGATTGGGTTCCGCGTTCGGTTAGGCAGAAAACCAAGGAACTGGAAGAGGCTTATGAAGTTTTGCAGAAGAAGCTTCTTCGGCCGGTTACGGAGCAGGACGTAGCCAAACAGCTAGGGCGCTCACTTCCGGAATTTCACGATTTATTGCTGGAAGTCAAGGTGCCGCCGGTGGTTTCTTTGGATCAATTAATGGAAGATAAAGAGAAGAAACACCGGGATATTATTCCTCAAGGTTCCCCGGATAACGCCGGCAAAAACCGGGGAGGAGCGCTTTCCGAAGTAGCGGCAAAAGAAACGCGTGAGCTATTGGGTCATTTGATTGAACGTTTGCCGAAAAAAGAGAGACTGATCTTGACCTTGTATTATTATGAGGAGCTGACGTTCAAGGAGATTGCAGAGGTGGTGGGAGTAACGGAGTCCCGCATTTGCCAAATTCATGGCCAGGCGATTATTCATTTGCGTGCCATGATTAAGACCGGATGTTATGATTTCGCGGCAGCATAATTTTTAGGTTGCAGAGTAACGGTCGCCCGATTATAATACCTCGAACTTTAGCCGGGGATACCCGATGTTTTAAAAACTGCTAAGGTTGGAGACCCAAAGCGAAAATTCGTAATAATATGAATCTATATTTCCGGCATTCAGCAATTAATATGCCGTGGTTCTATAACGGGAGAAAACCGGGGTGTTTTAGGAGAAAGCCATGACAGGTAAAAAGATTTTAATCGTGGATGATAACCAAGAAATAGTGGAAGTGATCGGAGAAAGCTTCCGGTTGCGTGGTTGCCAAGTATTCGAAGCCGAAGACGGACGCGCGGCCCTGGCTAAAGTTTACCAGGTGAAACCGGACTTGATTTTGCTTGATATCATGATGCCGTTATTAGATGGCTATGAAATCTGCCGGACGCTTAAGAACAATGAAGAAACCAAACACATACCGGTTATTTTAATTACGGCTAAAGGAAACCAAAGTGACATTGAACGGGGGTTCGAGATGCAGGCGGATGGTTATGTGGTTAAGCCTTTCAAGCCGATAGAACTAAGGGAGTTCGCCGAAAAAGTACTTGAAAAAGTCCGGTCAACCCGGATGAGATCATAAGGAGCAGGTTTTATAATGCAGACTTTTAAGCAACGTTACCGGGAATTTGCCCATACCCAGAGTTGGGAGATAACACCTCATCATGAAATCATAATTGAAGAAGTGTTTAAAATACATGACCATTTTCATGAAAACGATCTAATGCAGCGGCGCCGATTATACGGTATTTCCCGGCAAGTAGTGACGGAAATGCTGAAACGCTTGGTGGAATCCGGATTGATACGCAAAATTTATTTTGGCCGGGGCCGGGTATATTTTGAGCATGTTTACGGACACCTGCATCACGATCATTTAATTTGCGTGAATTGCGGAGAAATCAAGGAATTCCGGGATAAAGTCATTGAGCGTCAGCAATCCAAGCTTTGCGCGGCCCAGGGTTACACTATACTTAAGCATTCCCTCCATATTCTGGGAATCTGTCCCAAATGTCAAAAGCTGGTAGATGAAAGTGGAAAAACATTTTCCCGGGAAACAACACCGATAACCAAGGGCGAGGAGGTTACACTCTCGGCGATTTCCAACGGCCATCGGGCGCAAGTGACGCGTTTGGAAGGCGGCTTGGGATTACAGCGTCGTTTGCGTGAGATGGGAATTGTTCCGGGAACAGAAATTGAGGTCTTATCCAATCAATTCGCCGGTCCTTTTTTAATCCGGGTCAGAGGCAGTCGGCTGGCTATTGGTCACCATATTACGCATAAAATCATCGCCCAACAGCTGGGAAAAAGTAAAACCAGCCGGGTCTCGACTGAAAATGTTTAAAAACAGCCTTTCCAAGATGCTGCGGCAAACAATTCAGCCGCGGCTGACCTGTGGTAAGATTCTGGAATTGGGCCCGGGCCGGGCCAGACCGTCTTTGAAATTGCTTGGCAACAGCCGCGATTTAGATATGCTGGGCATAGGCTATACCAGTCAGGAGCGGGATATGGCCATGGACGAGGCCCGGCAACGGGATCTCTTGACAAGGGTGGAATACCGCACCGGCGAACTAACGGATATTTCCCTGCCGGACAATAGTGTGGATGCCGTGCTTTCCTTTGGAGGGCTGCGGGCATGGAAGCAACCAATAGTAATTTTTGATGAGATCGCCCGGGTTTTAAAATTCGGAGGCGAATTTTTTCTGGGCGATGCACGTTCTGACCTTGGCTGGTCGGGCGCCCAGCTGGCCGGTTATGGTAATCCGGATTTAAAGGAAGTCTACCACTTCCGGAAGCAATGTTACAGCGTGTCCGAGATGCGTGAATTGCTGGCCCATTCGCGACTGGAGAATGGAAAAGTGGAGATCCGGGGTCCGGCCCTATGGATAGTAAGAAGTGATTTGTAGTGTGCCAGTGACAGGTTGATTATTCAAGATATCATAATTAACCCGTAATTGACATACTACTAGCTGATCTTTACCCGATATCGGCCCCTGACATAGTTTGGATAAATGTTCTGGTTAGTGATAAAAGCCAGGTGTTTTGAGGGAGGTGGTTGAGTTGGACAGGCTAATCAGTATCTATTTAATAGGTTATTTAATTCTTGCTGCTGGAGGGGCAGTTTCAGCTGCGGCCTACGAGAAACAGACTGAGGTTGCTCAGGATCCCTCTGACTTATCCACCGGGGCTCTTGAACCCAGCACGACGCAGCTAAAAGCCAGGAAGACGGAAGAGAATTACATCTATCCCTTAGATAGTCCTCGCGCGCCTAAAACCAAAAAACCAACGTCAACCCCCATCGTGCCGACGTCAACCCCCATCGTGCCGACGTCAACCCCCATCGT
>DAOVYW010000220.1 GCA_030635415.1 Candidatus Firestoneibacteriota bacterium | reverse complement strand
GAAATTTCAAGGGCAGTTCTGGCTGGAGATATTTCTGGTTGCCGGTTATACAGATTCAGAGTCCGAGGTAGATAAGCTCGCGAAAGGGGTTGAACTTATCAGACCAAATCGCGTTCAGCTTAATACTGTAACCCGTCCGCCGGCTGAAGAAATTGCAGTTAATGTCCCGCCAGCCCGTATGACGGAACTGGCTAAAATGTTCAATCCGGCGGCTGAGGTCATTGCCGATTTTTGCAATACCCACCAACGGGTTGAATTTTCCGCTAATCGCGAAAGGATTTTGGATATGCTGTGCAGGCGACCGTGTTCCATAACCGATATTGCCAATGGACTGGGCCTGCACCGAAATGAGGTTCTAAAATATATTGAAGAACTAATGGCCCGGAATCGAGTCGCGGAATCATCGGTTGGCGGAAATTTGTATTACTATGTACATAGAGATTTATTGAATGATCAAAAAGGATATAAAACCTCCCCTGAAATTCCAGAATTATAATATGCGGATTTTGAGTAACGACAAATTTGAAACATATCTCTACGGGGCAGACTGTCAGCAAGCTTGCCCCATTCTCCCATAACAAAAGAATTTATATAATGTGGGCCATATATTTCGCGTTCTACCAATCAGGAAATAAAGAGATAAAGCAGAATCCCTGGAGGGTTAGCTTGATAGCATCGGCATTGAGGCTTCAACCTTGCAACAATTGTTGTTCATTAAGTATGCCTTGCCTCCAAGCCAGTACATAGGGAAACAAGTCGGCAGCAAATTTTTCTCGCATAGGCGCCTTCCCTATCAAGTAGCTCAGGGATAACGGGATCAAGTTGTACATATGTAATCCACTTAGGAACCAGTCTAAGAAGTAGCGAGCACCGTCTACATATTTTTCGACTTCCGGGTTTTCGAGAAATTCTTTAACAATAGATGTGGCAGTGAATGGGAACCGGGCATTCAAAATACCCACCGGCTTCCCACTCAATTCCGTCAAACTCAAAATTGCTGCTCACACCGCACCTCCTTTTTAACGCGCAATTGCATGATAAGAATAAAAAAAATCCATATTTCTATTAATTATGCCATAATAAATCACTAAAATCGAATACTAAAAATGACAGGGGGTAATAAAACTTTAGAAATATTAGGCCAATGAATTACTCTGGGGCAAGCCTCAGGGGTAGTGTGAGGGACTAATTATAAGTATGATTTTGCTGCAAAACCCCCTAAGAAGTCATTGCGAGCGACCGTAGGGAGCATGGCAATCTTATTTTATCCTTATAAAATAAGATTGCTTCGTCGCTGCCGCTCCTCGCAAAGACAGCAAAAAGGGTTTTGCAGCAGAATCAAGTATAAGGATAATGAAAAGCTGTGGCGAACTCTAATACTAAGGTTATAATAGATATTAAAGACCTAAGCATAAGTTTTGCGGGCCAAAAAATCATAGAAGCTTTCTCCCTCCAGGTGGCTTATGGAGAGAAAGTTACCATTACCGGCCGGTCCGGTGCCGGCAAATCAACGATTTTGCGCTGTCTTCAGGGTTTTATGCAGCCGGAGGCCGGTTCTATTCATATTGCCGGGAAACCGTTGACGCCGGATACGGTCTGGGCAATGCGCGCCAGTCTGGCATACGTAGCCCAGGAACCTGACTTGGGTACCGGCGGTGTCCGGGAGATCATAGAACGGCCTTTTAATTACCGGGCCAATCACTCATTGAAAGCCAATTTAAGCCGTCTGCCGGAATACTTTGAAATATTTAATCTTCCCTTAGACCTGTTGGATAAAGAAATCGCTTTGCTCTCAGGAGGCGAAAAACAGCGGGTGGCGCTTATTTGCGCCATTCTGCTGGACCGGCATATCTTTCTGCTCGATGAAGTCGCTTCCGCCCTGGACCAGACCAATTACCAAGCCGTGGCAAAATATTTTTTCTCCCGCCGGGACTTGACAGTGCTTTCGGTATTTCACGAGCCGGCCAAGTATGATTTCTCCGACCGGGTGGTGGAATTGCCGTATTATTCGCGAGGAGGCTGATCATGAATATCACTGAAATCAGCCTGGGGGGCCTGGCCTCGGCATATCTATTGCTGATTTTCCCCCTGGGGATCATACTCTGGAACCGTCTTCCGATTTTAGGACAAACTCTTTTAGCCATAGTACGTATGACTTTGCAACTTTTGCTGGTCGGGTTCTATTTGCAGTTGGTTTTCCGGCAAAACAATTATTGGCTTACCGGTGCCTGGCTGCTGATTATGATTGGGGTGGCCGATCTTTCAATTATTCGTGGATGCGGTCTGAAGATGGCCAGGTTCACCGGCCCGCTGTTTGTGGCCTTGTTGGCCGGCGCCGGTCTGCCGTTGCTGTTTTTAGTCGGGCTGGTTCTTAAGAAAACCTTCCTGATGGAGGCCCAATATGTTATCCCGATCGGCGGGATGATTTTGGGAAATTGTCTGCGCGCCAATATTATCGGAATCAGGAATTTTTATGAATCCCTAAGGAAAAACCAGAAATCTTTCCAGCACATGCTGGGGCAGGGAGCCAGTCTGCCAGAGGTTGTGCGTCCCTTTCTGAGAGATGCCTGCCAGGCTGCCTTGGGCCCAACCATAGCCACGATTGCGACTATCGGATTGGTGGCTTTGCCGGGTATGATGACCGGAGTTATCCTGGGCGGCGCCAATCCCATGACTGCCATTAAGTACCAGATCATGATCATGATTGCCATTTTTTCCGGTACCGCGATTACCGTAATGCTGGCGATTAAACTGACCATGAAAAGTAGTTTCACGGCGTGGGGAGTTTTAGACCATCGAATATTTAAAGTTTAATTTTCCTTTATTGTCATTCCGATTAATGATATAATAAAAAAATAAGTCACCATAAGCTGGTTGCAAAACTGGATTAGGAGGCGATTATTGTGGTGGCAAAACCGGCTTATTTAAGTTTGTTTATAATTACGGTTTTTCTGCTTGCCGGGTCATCAGTATATGGCCGTGAAAAATATGTAGCCGGAGAACTTATTGTAAAATATAAGGAATCCATCAACCGCCAGATAGTGTATGCCGCCTCGGGCAAAATGAGGTATTCTGCTTTAAATCCTTCTTTACTTAATCTCCACCAACGCTATGGTTTGAAAAAAATGCACCGGGTGCTGCAATCCTTGGATACTCCGGGACTGGGTATATGCAACGCCGCTTCGTTTAGAACCCACCTTAGTAAAATTCGGAAACGCCGGCCAGGTTTTAATCCTCAGGATCCCACTAGTGAAATTCCTAACCTGCACAATATCTATCGCCTGGTTTTTACAGATAAAACCGGGGATATGCAGGGAATCGCCAAGGAATATGCCAGAGATTCAAGCGTGGAATATGCGCACCCTAACTATATTCTGGAATTAGCAGCAGTTCCCAATGATCCCAATTACAATCAACAATGGGCGCACCAAAACATGAATTCCGAAACCGGTTGGAGCCTGGAAACCGGAGTGCAGAAT
>DAOVYW010000062.1 GCA_030635415.1 Candidatus Firestoneibacteriota bacterium | reverse complement strand
GCAGCGGATGGGTTCCGGCCTTGCTGCTTTTGGCTGTTTTATTTCAGCCAAACGTAATCGGCGCGGCCTACTCTAAAGAAAAGGCCGACGCTCGTAAGGCTATCCACCCGGCGGCCGTGGTGCTGGAGTATTTTCCGCGCGCGCCGGAACTTTCCCGGCTGAAATTTAATTTTCCATCCACCTTTAACCTGAATACCCGCCTGGGGCTGCGCTATTTCCACCCGTTGGTTCAGAACATAGGTTTCTCAAATAAGCATTGCGGACCGGAAGGTTGTTTGCTGCTTCCGGGAAACCGGCAATATAACTCGGAATTGATATTTTCCCTACGTACCGCCGGTCAGAGACGAGTCTTGATTCCGGGAGCCGAAGGGGCCGGAGTCACGGTTTACGTGGGACCCGGCCGGATAAAAGAAGAATGGACATGGTCTGACGGCCTGGCCCTGACACGCATATGCTTTAATCCCCAATCAAGTCAAGCTGCCGGTATTCGCTGCACGGTTCACAACCGGAGTAAATATACTTTAAATGCTCTCCGGTTGGAGGTCCGCCTGCATGATCCGGAGATTACCACCCGCCTCCGGAATTCTAAAATCCGAAAAGAAGAAGATGATGAAATATTTGCCGATCCCCGCACCGGTATTTTGTATCAGCGGGATGGCACTATCCGTGAAGAGAGTTGGTTAGCCGCGGGATGGGGGCCGGAAAGCGGTTCGATCACCAGTGGAGACCCCCAAGATGAGACTTCGGTTTTTCCCGGGTCATGGAAATCCAAGACAGCGAATTTGTTAGTTTCATTGGAAACCCCGGCGCAGGATTTAGCCCCGGGCCAAACCTACACCTCGATATTCTGGATGGCCTGGGGGTATGACCGTCATACAGTAACGCGGTATATGGGAAACCTGCGCCGTCATCCCGGATATGGGCGCTGGGAGGAGAAAATAAATGTCTATAATACTAAAGGCATGACTTTTTCCTGCCGGGACCCTTACTTAACCTACCTCTTCCAGTCAGTGAAATCCTGGACTTTATGGATGGCCAGCCGTGATCCCTTTGGATATCCGCTTTTTTCATCTATTACGGAACCTGATCCGGCTGGACCGGAAAACGCTGCGGCCGGGATGGGCGGTTTATTGGCTTTTGGCCAAACCAAGGAGGTTAAGAAATTCCTGGATCATTGGCTCGACCAGCGATCAGAGACTCCGGATATGGCTTATACCCTGATTATGGCCTGGCAATACTATTTGATGACCCATGATAAAAAGTGGTTGGGCGAAAACATTGAACGTATCCAGGAATTGCTGAAATACCTGGCTGGTATGGACCGGACCGGCGATGGGCTGCCTGATTACGACTTTTCTCCGCATTCGTTGCGCGTGTTGCGATCCGGGTATGGTTCTCGTGCCGGGAATTCCCGTTCGGAGATACAATTAGTAGTTCCCACTATGGCTGCCATCAGGGCTTTTCGTTCCGGCGAAAAGCTTCTGAAGGCCTCGGCCAGGAGGAAATCAGTATTAGCCGGGAAGTACCGGCTTTTAGCCAAGCAATGCGAGCAGACACTTGCCAGGCAATATTGGGAGGCCGGGTTGGGTAGCCGGGGTTATTATGCTTTCGCCCGGCTGAGGGATCAAGGCATAACGATTAAGCATCGCGCCGCCGGCGTGGTAGAGGCAGTTTTGTATAAAGTCTGGTATACACCTAATCAGACGGCAATCCTGCATGAGCTATGGTCTAATTCCGCTTGGCGTAATTCCAGCGAGCAATATTGCCGGTTGCTCAAGGAAGATGAGCTGGGGAGACAGGCGGAAAAGGTATACCAGCGGGAGGGGATTGATTTTGGGAGTACTCACCAGGTATTTATGACCGGTTTTATCCATCCGGAACTGGCTTCCCAAGCCTTGGCCCGGTTTCGGCGTTATGCCCGGGCCGTGGTATTGGATTCGCAAATCCTGGCTTTGCCCGGTTCCTCGAATAACAATTCCGCTGGTGTTGATCTGGCCGCGCTTAACCTGATAGATCTGATTGTGCGGGGACTTGCTGGTTTGGAACCGGATCCTTTTGGATTACGCGTTCGCATTCCGGCTTATACCCAGCCGCTGGAGGTTGAATTAAAAGCATTTCCCTATCATGGCGCCAAAATTAATCTTCGAATTCAGGAGGCGTGTAAAGGGAAGAAGAGCAGGATTACGGTGAATGGACGTAATTTCAAGCCAGGAGCCTTAATCACGGAGCAAGAGCTCTCCCGGGGCCGGATTGATATTGTTATTAGCCGGGTGGTGGAAAATAAGGTCTCCGGCCGAAAAAAAAGCCGGGGTGCCCGAAGGGCCAAAACCAAGCGGAAAAAATAAATTAAAGATTGACAAGAAAAAACATCTATGATAAATATATATCTCAATTAATTCAATTAATTTGCTTTTCTTCTATTCCGACGCCGTCGGTTTTTTTATAAGCTGAAATGGCTTTCCTTTCCCTATCTCTACAGATTAATGGAAAAAGCCTGGATTCAGATGATTTTAAATATATATTTTATTTCAAGAATAATTTTAATTTAAGGAGGCGAGGAATATGGCCTTGGTAAAGGAAGTCAAAAAAAAATTGATTGAGGACAATAAGACTCATGAGTCGGATACGGGTTCGCCGGAAGTGCAGATTGCCATTCTTTCCAATCGGATCAATGGTTTGACCGGTCACTTCAAGCAGCATAACCAAGATCATCATTCCCGTACTGGGTTGCTGATGCTGGTTAGTAAGCGACGCCGCCTCCTGGATTATCTGAAAAAGCATCATGTCAGCCGTTACAAGGCGGTTATCAGCAAGTTAAATCTGCGTAAGTAAATGGATTCCGGCTTGTTCTGCCTGTCCTGGACCATATTATCCCCTGGACAAAACCATCCAGGGCAGGCAGGACAGGCAGGGGTCTAGAAAGACAGACCTGACTCTGGTACTACTTTTTTATTAATTTAATACAGTATTGATTCTGCTGCAAAACCCTTTTTGCTGTCTTTGCGAGGAGCGGCAGTGATGAAGCAATCTTGATTTTATAAGGATAAAATAAGATTGCCACACTATGGTCACTCGCAATGACATCTTAGGGGGGCAGCAGAAGCAGTATTTTTCATAACGTAACTAATCAGTTACGTAAATAAAGCAAATAGTATATCTACGGAGAGAGTGACGTAGATAAATAAAGGAGTAATTAAATTGGAAAAGATAAAAGTAAGCCGTGAGATAGCTGGACGTACACTTACAATAACTACCGGGCATATGGCCCGTCAGGCCCATGGTTCAGTGACAGTTCAATATGGTGGAACAGTTGTATTGGCTACCGCGGTTTGCGCGCCAGAGGCTCGTGAGGGACTGGATTTTATGCCCCTGACAGTGGAATACCGCGAACGTACATATGCCGCGGGTAAAATACCAGGCGGTTTTTTCAAACGGGGTGGAAGGCCGGGCGAAAAGGAAATATTAACTGCTCGCTTGATAGACCGGGCCATACGGCCTCAGTTTCCCAAGGGACTGCGCAATGAGTTGCAGATTTATGCTCTGGTGATCTCGTCAGATTTGGAGAATAATTCGGACATCCCAGGGTTGATCGGCGTCTCGGCCGCCCTGGGGCTATCGGATATTCCTTTTGCGAATATTCTCAGCGCTGTGCGGATTGGACGCGTAAATGGTCAGTTTGTGGTTAATCCCACCTTTGAACAAGTAACCCGCAGCGGATTGGATGTAGTAATAGCCGGTTCCCGGGATAATATAGTAATGGTTGAAGGAGAAGCCGAGCAGGCACCTGAGGAAGTTGTACTCGAAGCTTTTAAGATGGGCCAGGAATATATCCGGGAGATCATTGATATGCAGGAGGAATTAATCGCGAAGGCCGGTAAACCTAAGCGTGTTTGGAATATCAAAGAGATCGATGCCGGGATGGAGAAACAAATCCGGGATATTGATCAGGAAAAAATCGCCCAAGCCCTTCGGACTGAAGAAAAACAAGCGCGCAGCGTGGCCCTGGCTGAAGCTAAAAACACTATCCTGCAAAAGCTGTCGGCTGAAATCGGAGAGGAAGCTTTTGCGGTCATAGAAGCTGATGCCAAAAAAATACTGGATAAAATTGAGGTTGACGCGGTCCGGAGCGATATCGCCTTAAAACACCACCGGCCGGACGGTCGGGGAATTAAAGATGTAAGGGCTATCCATACCGAAATTGATGTCTTGCCGCGGCCGCACGGGTCCGCCATTTTCACCCGTGGACAGACCCAGGCCCTGGTAGTTACTACCTTAGGCACGGGCTCGGATGAGCAGTTAATGGAGCAGCTGGAACGGGAATATAAAAAGAATTTCATGTTGTATTATAATTTTCCTTCTTTTTCCGTGGGAGAAGCCCGTCCGGTTCGCGGACCCGGCCGTCGTGAGATTGGTCATGGTATGCTGGCCGAACGCGCACTGGCTCCCTTGATTCCGGATAAAGAAAAATTTAATTACACTATTCAGGTGACCTCGGATATTCTGGAGTCAAATGGTTCCTCATCCATGGCCTCGGTTTGCGGCGCATCACTTTCATTAATGGCCGCCGGAGTGCCGATAAGTTGCCATGTAGCCGGCATAGCTATGGGCCTGATAAAACATGAAGATAAATATACTATTCTGACTGACATCCAGGGCCTGGAGGATCATTTTGGGGATATGGATTTCAAGATTGCCGGGACGGCACACGGAATTACCGCTATCCAGATGGATATTAAAATTACCGGTCTTTCCCATGAGTTGATGAAGCAAGCGCTGGAGCAGGCGCGGGAAGCCCGGATGTTTATTCTTGAAAAGATGAATCAGACGATATCCGTGCCCAATACGGAGTTGTCGGAATTCGCTCCGAGAATCGTAAGCATTAACATCGATCCGGACCAGATTCGTGATATCATCGGCCCGGGCGGAAAAATAATCAAAAAGCTTACCGAAGAGACAGGTACCAGTATCGATATTGAAGACAGCGGAAAGGTTTCCATAGCAGCCCGGGATCCCAAAGCCGTCGAGGCGGCGATTGCGCGAATTAAGAGCCTGGCGCCCAAGGTGGAAATTGGAAAAATTTATGAAGGCGAAGTGAAAAAGATTATGGACTTCGGCGCGTTTGTAGAAGTGGTTCCCAATAAAGACGGCTTGGTACATATCTCCCAGTTGGCCGAGCACCGGGTAAACCGGGTCGAGGACGTGGTTAAAGAAGGCGACCGTCTGCTGGTTAAGGTTATAGAAGTTGATGACAGAGGCAAGATACGTCTCTCCCATAAGGAAGCAGTAAAAGAAGCAAAAGAAATAAAGGCTTAATTGAATTATAGGGCCGGCATAAAAGCCGAGCCCCTACAGTTTGGAAAATTAGGTATGTTGGGTTTTTGTAGGGGCGGACTTCCATGTCCGCCCTTTTATGTAACGATAAATCCATAGCCGGTATGGAAGCCGGTCCTACCTCCCTGAAGTAACCTCCCACCCCAGTTGAAGAATACGCCGGATTAAATCATGGTACGGAATTTTGGCTTTGAGGGCGGATTGCGCCAGTTCGTCATCTTTATTCAGCGCCGGATTGGGATTCATCTCTATTACATATATCTCATTTTCCGGAGTAAGGCGAAGATCCAGGCGGCCATAGCCTTTTAATTGCAAGGCGCGGAAAGCCGTGCGGCTGAGGTGGATGATTTTACGCTCCAGACCTTCAGGCAGAGGGGCGGCAAAAGTGTTTTTTATACCCCAGCGACTGCGGAAATCTTCGTCCCATTTGGCTTTGAACGTGGCGAACTTGGGCTTTTCCTCCGGGAATTCGGTGAAAACGATTTCCCGCAGAGGGAGGACGCGCAGACGATGATTTCCCATCACACTGGCATATAATTCCCGGCCTTCAATATATTCTTCCACCAGGGCATCGGTATGATGATGTTCATGCAGAAAAAGAACACGTTCCAGGCAGGCCGGTGCGTTCTCGGCAAAAGAGCTCTGGGCTATTCCATCCGAGCCTTCCTGCCCCAAAGGCTTCACAAAAACCGGAAATTTAAGCTGCCGGAGGCTTCTTCTTCTTTGCCCCAGGGGAAAAACCACCGAACGGGGTACCTTGATGCGATGAGGGGAGAGAATACGTTTAGTAAATAATTTATTACGGCAGATAGTAAGACTTAGGGGAGGGGAACCGGTATAGGGAACTTTCAGCAGATCCAGTAGGCCCACAATGCTACTTTCATGCTTTCGTTCATTAGCAAAAGATTCCAGCAGATTGAACACGATATCCGGAGGGTGCCGCCGGATTTCCGTGATTAAAGGCCGAATACGGTCATATATGCCAAGCAGACGGACTTCCTGCCCGATTTTTTTTAAGGCCGCGATGATATCCTGGATATTTTGCCAATCCTCGGGCCGAAAATGATTGGCATAATCCGCTCCGGCCGGACGCACCGGCATATCAAAAATGAGCAGTACCTTGAGATGAGCTTTCACGCGTGCCCCTTAAACTTTCCGGTAAAAAGGTAATTCGAGACCAGAGCCGCAAGGTAGGCGGTGATTTCCAGGTGCGCCCTGGTTTCATCGTGGGGGAGGTAAAGCTTCAACTCGTCGCAACGGGTCATGAGCTTTCGCAGGAGACGATTGACCGTGAATTTTCGTTCCCGGGTCCAGAAGGAAATTACTTCCAGCAGCGGTCCGCGCTCCCGGCGTAAAAATCGGGAGGCCGGCTGTCCATGCTCTGCCTGATCCCGGCCGGCAAAAATATGATAAAGGTCGCTGTCGAAAAAGCCGGGATCATCCTCGGAATAGAATTTGCGGCGTTGCTCGTAATGGGTTTTGAGGCGCCGGCGCAGGCACCGTATATCAAACGGCAGTTTCGCCGGGGGAGGGGTGCCGGGGATCCGGCCTTTCAAATTACGCACAAGTTTATCGACGTAAAATAATTTACTCAGGGCCGGCCACCCCTGGTAGAGGGTTTTCCAATCCTCCTCCGGAGACAGCCAGACCGCGAAAGTTTCGGCAAAGTCTTCTTCCGGGTGGCTCTGGGCATAACAGTTTTCCAGATGCCGGACAAAGCGTTTACTATAAGGCTGGTAGTGGTAGAAGTCATTGAATTCCCGGGAAGAAGAACCGAAAATTGTTTTCCATTGCGGACGGCGGGAGAGTTGAAACGCGTGGCAGAAGGCATGGCCGGTTTCATGGCGGAGAAGCTTAAGGCATTCGGATTCCGAACCGCCTTCCACTTCCAGCATTAGTTTTTGCTCTAACTGCTTTAAGCGGGGATGCATCAGGTAGAAGGGGATGGCTATGGCCGCGATATTATCGGGTGAGAACCATTCGTCCCCCAGATAACAAAGGGGTTTAAAAGCGATTCCGTGGCTCTCGAGTTCACCATATACCCGGCGGATACAGTTTTCCACATAAGTGCCCTCCAGCCGTAGCTTAAGGTCGCACATTTTGAGATTAAGCAGCTGTTCTTCCGGCCAGTCCGCCCAGGGAGGATTAAAGTCTTGAACTTTACTCATGCCGGAACGTCGTCCTTTCCCAAGAATGGATCATGTTCTATATTACTAAAATACCGCAAAAAGGGGAGTATATCCAGCCTTAATTTGCCCTGCTAATATGGGATATACTAATTGATCCCCCTTTTTAGAGACTGAGTTGTAACTGAAGTTTAGAGGCATTTGTGTTACTTTGTCATTCCGAACGAAGTGAGGAATCTCCCCGAAAACGCTTAATTTAAAAGGACGTTTGGAGATTTCTCGGCTTCGCCTCGAAATGACAAATTTCGTAAAGTTGCTCAAAAACAGAGTTATGACACAGCCTCTTAAAAGGGGGAAGAATACGTAAATCCCGCTTTTGTGCCTAAGTCCGGAGCTTGTTGGATTTTGTTGTTGACTTATGATAAAATGATAGTAGTTTGTATTCGCTGATACCTGTGCGAGCCTCGCGAGAAAGATGGTAAGCAACTTCCTGATCACTGCCTATTTTATGAAATACAATAAGATGTTAGTTGCTGGTGGAAAGGATGGACCTTGAAACAAAATAACGCCAGAAGATACACCTCTCTTAAATTCAGAGGTAAGGGCAAGTGTGGAGCTGACATCTTACACCAGGGAGGAATAAAATGAAGGCTTATGGTATGGTGATTATCGCATTTTTAATTTTAATGGCATCTGGGCAAAGTAGTTTTGCATCAGATGATATGGAGCGGATCAATTTAAAAGTTAAGCAGATCCTTCGCGATATTGAAAAAGATGAATTTCCTGTGGTTGTCATGCGATTTGATAATCTCGTTAGCGAGGGTTCTCCACCGGATTTTAAATTTTATTACAAAAATGATAAACTGATTGCTTGTCAAATAGATGTTGGACATGAAACCTGGGGAATTCGATTTAGCTATTTTTTTGACGAAGACGGAAGAATAATAAAGTATCTTAAAGAGGTTTCTAGCCGGCCTGACAATCCACCGCGTAAAGCAATTTTTTATGATAAAAAAGGAGATGTGATTTGGAGTAATATTAAAAAACCGCCGGTTAAAGCAGAAGAAATTTTAAAACATTTCAAATATTTTAATACTCAAGCTGAGTCTTTTGGTATGGAATTTTAATGAGAAGCGGAAACAACTTGGCGGAAAAGGCAGAAAGTGGCTGGCACAACGCTGCGGCATTGCAAACCATGACTGATATGACTTTGCTTTTCAAGGTAAGCATATCAGCCCTATCAAAAAGTGTCAATTACTAACCCCCTCACCCTCCTGTGGCGGCGGGGACGGGCTGGTCTCTGGTTTGGGCACACGTTAAGGAGGGTCAACCAATAGCGTCCGTGCCGCTTTCGCCGGTGCGAACCCGGATGCATTGCGGTAAATCCAGTACGAAGATTTTTCCGTCCCCAATACAGCCGGTACGCGCGCCGCGAATAATCGCATCGATTGTGGGTTGCACAAAATCTTCGTTCAACGCGATCTCAATTTTGGTTTTCGGCAGGAGATGGACTTCTACCACTTGACCGCGGAAACTCTCAGTATACCCCTTTTGCTGACCGCATCCTTTGACCTGTGAGACGCTCATCTTATGCACATTAGCTTCGAAAAGCTCTTTTTTAACTGCCTCAAATTGTTCCGGCTGAATAAAAGCCTCTATTTTTTTCATGGGTATTCCTCCTTCATTGATGTAGCGGCGACTGGACGGTCGCCGCTGCGGTTGAATTACATATTGTGATAACCTGACTCACCATGCTGGGTAAGATCCAGACCAATCACTTCTTCGTGTTCCGGTATCCGGAGTCCCATGGTTTTATCCAATATTTTTATAATAATAAAGGTCATCAGCATGCTGTAAGCCGCTGTGGCAATGACCGCAATAAATTGGATTCCCAGCAGGCCGGGATTACCGTAAAAAAGACCATTGGTACCTCCGGCATTAATCGCCGTGCTGGCAAATAATCCGGTAGCGAGAGCACCCCAGGTTCCGCCCACACCATGAACCCCAAAGGCATCGAGGGAATCATCGTAGCCTAACTTTCCTTTCAATTGAATGGCGGCAAAACAGATGGGTGAGACCAGGAGTCCGATGATAATAGCGGCCATGGGACTCACGAAACCGGCGGCGGGGGTTATGGCGACCAGACCAGCCACCGCGCCGGTAGCAGCACCCAAAGCAGTGGGTTTGCCGCGTAGCTTCCATTCCAAGAACATCCAAGAGAACAGCCCCGCGGCAGCCGACAGGTTGGTAACTACGAAAGCCGAAACCGCCAAGCCATTAGCCGCCAGGGCAGAACCGGCATTAAAACCGAACCATCCGAACCACAATAAAGCAGTGCCGATGAGAACCATAGTTAAATTGTGCGGTAAAAGAGAACCAGTACCAAAACCGCGACGTTTGCCGAGCACAAGGGTAACCACCAATGCCGAGGTTCCGGACGCGATATGTACCACCGTCCCTCCGGCAAAATCCAAGGCTCCCAGATCAGCGAGCCAACCCCCGCCCCAGATCCAATGGGCGATGGGATCGTAGACAAATGTAGACCAGAGTACTATAAAAACCAGGAAGGTTGAAAATTTTACGCGCTCAGCCAGTGCGCCGGAAATCAGGGCCGGAGTGATGATCGCAAACATAGCTTGGAAGATCATGAAGGCTAAATGCGGAATAGTTGGGGCAACTTCGGCGGGAGCTTGTCCTACATTAGCCAGCCCCAAATAATCGAAACCACCAATGAAATTCCCGATATCACTGCCGAAGGCCAAGGAGTAACCCCATAAGGCCCATTGGATACTGATAATACCCAAAACAGCAAATGACTGCATGATCGTGCCGAGTACATTTTTCGTACGGACCATACCACCGTAGAAAAGGCCTAAGCCCGGAGTCATCAGCATGACAAAGGCAGCGGAGACCATGATAAAAGTGGTATCGCCCGCGCTTAACTGTAATCCCTCGGCAGCTTTGCAGACTGAGGGAATACCCAGTACTAGGAGTGCGCAGATTTTTAGGCCCCATTTTTTAAACCAGTGCTTGAATTTTGAATTTTTTTTCATTTGTCCTTCCCTTCGTTAAAAATGTTATGGGAGAACCTTCTAACTAATAACCAAATAGTCGTGATGTTTTCCCAGGAATGGTTCTAGAGTATTATGCAAATAGGATGCCAAAAATGAAAGCGCTGCATTTTTATGGTTTGGTTATGGATG
>DAOVYW010000045.1 GCA_030635415.1 Candidatus Firestoneibacteriota bacterium | reverse complement strand
GCTGAAATGAAGACCGGTGAAGGCAAGACCCTGGTGGCCACTCTTCCTGTTTATCTGAACGCCCTGACCGGCAAGGGCGTACATCTGGTTACGGTAAATGATTACCTGGCTGAGCGCGACTCTATGGGGATGGGGAATTTCCGGGGCATGGGCGAGATTTACAGATTTCTGGGATTGAACGTGGGCTGTGTTAAGCACGGTTTGAACTCTAAGGAACGCCAGGCGGCTTACGCCTGCGACATTACATATGGAACTAACAATGAATTCGGTTTTGATTACCTGCGCGACAATATGGCCATCCACCCGCAGGAGCGGGTCCAGCGTAAATTGCATTACTGCATTGTGGATGAAGTGGACTCCATCCTGATCGACGAGGCCCGGACGCCCTTGATCATATCGGGCCCCACCGAGGAATCGACGGATAAATACTATCGTATTGATAAAATCATACCTCATTTAAAAAGCGAGCAGGAGTATACCAAGGATGAAAAGACCCGAACCGTGGTATTGACTGAGGATGGCGTGGGACATGCCGAAAAGCTTATGAATGTCGGCAATCTCTATGACTCGCAGAATGTCGAGATATTGCATCATATCAATCAGGCCTTGAAAGCTCATGCGTTATTCAAGCGCGATCAAGATTATATCATTAAGGATAATCAGGTCATTATTGTGGATGAGTTCACCGGACGCTTGATGCCGGGCCGGAGGTTTTCCGAAGGCCTCCATCAGGCTTTGGAGGCCAAGGAGGGTGTGAAGATACAACGCGAGAACCAGACTCTGGCTTCGGTTACTTTCCAGAATTACTTTCGCATTTACGAGAAATTGAGCGGTATGACCGGTACGGCTGATACTGAAGCCGAGGAGTTCGCGCATATTTATAAGTTGGATGTAGTGGTGGTTCCCACCAACCGGCCTATGCTCCGAGTGGATTACGGAGATCAGATTTATAGAACCGAAAAGGAAAAATTCCAGGCCGTAGTGGAAGAAATCAAGGAAAAAAATGCGCTCGGCCAGCCGGTGTTGGTTGGTACGGTCTCGATCGAAAAAAACGAGAAGCTGCATGAACTTCTTCAGCGCCGGGGAGTTCCTCACCAGATATTGAATGCCAAACAGCACGAGCGGGAAGCCGAGATCGTGGCTTTGGCCGGCCAGCAGGGCGCGGTCACCGTGGCCACGAACATGGCCGGCCGGGGTACGGATATTGTGCTGGGCGAAGGCGTGACCGGGCTGGGCGGCTTGCACATTATCGGTACGGAGCGGCATGAGAGCCGGCGTATAGATAACCAACTTCGCGGACGCACCGGGCGTCAAGGTGATCCTGGCTCATCCCGGTTTTACGTATCGCTGCAAGACGATCTTATGCGTATTTTCGGTTCGGACCGCATCGGTGGAATGCTGCAAAAAATCGGGCTCAAAGAGGGCGAGGTTATCGAGCATCCCTGGATTTCTAAGGCGCTGGAGAGGGCCCAGCGCACCGTGGAAGGACATAATTTTGATATTCGTAAACACCTGCTGGAATATGATGATGTCATGAATAAGCAGCGTACGGTTATTTATGAGGAACGGGCCCGGGTACTAGAGGGAGAAGATTTGCATGAACATATTCTGGGTATGATAAATGACATCAGCGAGGCGGCTTTGCCGGAAATGACTCCGGAAAAGGTTTATCCCGAGGAATGGAATTGGGAGGCAATTCAACTATGGGGACGACAATATAAGGCCGAATTGGAATGGCCGGAGGATGATCTTCCCGGTTTGAATCGGGAAAAAATCGCGGAAGAGTTCCAGAAAGGTATTCAGGCCGGTTTTGCCGAGCAGGAGACCGTACTCGGTGCTGAAGTAATGCGCCAGTTGGAAAGGGCCTTATTACTTCAGATAGTGGACCAGCGTTGGAAAGAACATCTCTATGATATGGATAAATTAAGGGAAGGAATTGGTTTGCGGGCTTATGGCCAGAAGGACCCCTTATTGGAATACAAACGGGAAGGATTTCAGATGTTTTCCTTGATGATTATGCAAATCAAGGAGGAATTAGTACAACTGCTCTTGAAGATACAGGCTTTTCATCAACCGGCCGAGGCTCCGCGTTCTTCCATGCAGTCCCGGTGGATGGAATCCAGGCCGGAAATAATTGGGTCGGGCAGACCGGAAGTGCCTGTCGGCGCGATGGCCGGTTTACCCGGCATGCCTCAGGCAATGGGTGCGGGCCCACGGGATATGGCCGAGGCTGTACCCACCGGCGGTATGGAAAAAATTGAGCCCATACGTCGTTCCGGTCCTAAAATTGGACGTAATGATTTATGTCCGTGCGGATCAGGAAAAAAATATAAAAAATGTTGTGGTGCATAAAATTTATAGTGGTATTAGAACATAGAGCCTATCCGGAGCGAAGTCAAAGGTGTTACTCGATGTGATAAAATCAGGGAATTCTTTACAAAAATGTTTTTAGCACTTTTATGAAACAACAGATTTTATAGCTGGTTTGCGGGGATATTTTATGGCATTAAAACATGGATATTATTTGAAATGTATTTTTTTACTTGATTTAGTAGTTATTAGGGTGTAAAATGTATTTAGAACAAAAATATAGACAATCTCATTAGATAGAAGGTGATTTTATAATGAGTGAAAAAGGGAATAAGGTTGAACGACGAAACTGTCCACGCAAGAAGATTAAATTGCGTATGCATTTCAAATCTATTAAACACGGAGTTGTTTCCGAGCCCAGGGAAACTCTGGTTGAGAATTTAAGCGCTTCTGGATTGGGTATGAAATGTGATTCTAGGTTGGACCCCGGACAGATGCTGGTTATTACCGTGTTTCTGCCATTGAAAGATAAGGGCAATAGTAAATGGGGGGGGTTGAATTTTGCGGAATGCAGATATCAAACTATTATTATTTACTCAAAAGTTGCATGGTGTTCTTCTTATAACGGGAATTACCAGGTAGGGCTTCATTTTATTGAACTAGATGAATTCTGCCGCCAACGATTTAAGAATTTTTTGATCGATAGTAAATTGGACTGGACCAACTCGCATATTGTTAATTGACGGATAGATTCCACGTAGTTTGTTCTGGTCTGGAATCCTTGAAATAGCAGATGTCGAGCGGTGTATCGGCTCGGTATACAAGTTGCCGTAGGGGCCGGCTTTCATGCCGGCCCTTTTCTTTTTTCTATAAGGCTTTCCTATATTCTTGACATCTTATATTTGATTTGATAGTATCTTTTTTTCTTAATAAAGAAAGGTAGTTTGGTAAAAATAATAATTCGTCATTTATGCCGCGGTAGCTCAGTCGGTAGAGCAGAGGACTGAAAATCCTTGTGTCGGCGGTTCGACCCCGCCTTGCGGCACCAGTATGCAGAGGGTCATTGATCCTGTTTATCCGCCTTCGCAGAAGACCCCGGCCTCGGGCTGGGGATGAATGCGCAAGTTGCTTCGGCGTGATGCCGCCCCACCACTTGGCGGATAACCACGCCGTAGCTGAAGGCGAAGCCGGATGCCACGGGATTGCCCGTGGGGTTCCATTCGCCGATGTAGCTCAGTGGTAGAGCAACGGTTTCGTAAACCGTTGGTCACCAGTTCAACTCTGGTCATCGGCTCCAGTAAGTACTTCGCGGCTTGACGCGGCGGGGATTATTGATTAAAGTAACGAGGGGAATAAAAAACATGGCTACAATTATTAAACTTATGCGTAAAGGAACTATCCATCGGCCTTTTTGGAGAATTGTGGTAACTGATTCGCGGAAACCCAGGGGTTGCGTGGAACAGTTAGGCACGTATGACAATTTACGCAAACCAATTAAGCTGAATTTAAACGAGGAGCGGGCGGCAGTATGGTTATCCCGGGGAGCAAAACCCTCGGAAACCGTTGGCCGGATTTTCATGAAAAAGGGAATTATGAAAAAAGCCGCTGAACTTAAACCAGCCGGGAAAAAGGCGTGAAACAATTGGTAGAGTATTTGGCCAGGTCACTG
Source organism: Candidatus Firestoneibacteriota bacterium (assembly GCA_030635415.1). Classification (GTDB taxonomy): domain Bacteria; phylum Oederibacteriota; class JAAXVQ01; order JAAXVQ01; family JAUVAV01; genus JAUVAV01. Next base: position 8,950 of record DAOVYW010000045.1, on the reverse strand, counting down.
GTTGATTGTCCGGAAGCCGTAAAGGTTAGTGAGCGTTCCGGGGATTTTGGAACCATTGTGGAATTAAAAGTTGATGAAAAAGATGTCGGCCGGATTATTGGGCGGCAGGGAAAAACCGTGAAAGCGATTAGACAATTACTGGCCGCCGCTGCCGCCAAGTCCAAGTTGAAAGTCACGCTGGCTGTCCAAGAATGACGGAGCTGGCCGGAAACGCGCCGGAAAAAGCACCTGCTTTAGTTGCTATCGGAAAACTGGGAAGCACTCATGGCTTGGAGGGAGACCTGAAACTTTATTCCCTCAGCGATGTTTCGGAACGTTTTAGCCGGCTGGATCAGGTTTGGTGGATTGGTGTTACCGGGGAACCAAAGCGCTTGAAGGTCATTTCCGTTAGGCCGGGAGCGCGTTTTTTTTTAATCCATTTTAAAGATTTTAACAATCCGGAGGATGCCCGGAGCTTGACAGGCGGAGCGATTGCGGTTCCACCGGCCGAAAGGGGAAAGCTGCCGACAGGACATTATTTTGTCGATGATATTGTTGGTTTGACAGTGGAGGATGATAAAGGCGAAATCATTGGCAGAGTAAGCGGAATTTTAAAAACCGGCGCGAATGATATTTATGAAATTCAGGGTCATGCGGGGGAAATATTATTACCGGCTTTGAAGGATGTGATCCTGAGCATGGATTTAAAAGCGGGCCGCATGCGGGTACGGGTGCCGGAGGGATTATGATCAAGAGTGCTCCGCGCTCTCTAACTCTCAACATTTTAACTTTATTTCCGGATCTGCTGGAAGTTTCCTTCTCATATTCGATATTAAAGCGGGCCCGGGAGAAGGGCTTGTTTAATCCCAAGATTATAAATATCCGGGATTTTTCGCGGGATAAACACCATACGGTGGATGATAAGCCTTATGGCGGCGGTAGCGGCATGGTAATAAAAGTTGGTCCAGTGGCGCGCGCCTTGTATGCCCTGCGGCGTGGCGAGGGGACGGGGCCGGTATTGCTTTTAGCCCCCACCGGCCGCCGGTTCGATCAAAAGATGGCGCAGAAGCTCTCACGGATGGAACGCTTTACCCTGATATGTGGACATTATGAGGGAGTGGATCAGCGGGTTTCGGAAAAACTTTGTGATCAAGAGGTATCCATTGGTGACTATGTTCTTACCGGTGGAGAGCCGGCCGCGATAGTAATTAGTGATGCCGTTATACGTCTTCTTCCGCAGGTTTTGGGCTCGGAGGAATCAGCTCTCCAGGACTCTTTTTCAGATGGGTTACTGGATTATCCTCATTATACCCGGCCGTTCCGGTATCGTGGTTGGAAAGTGCCGGACATTTTGATATCTGGTGCGCATAAAAAAGTATTGATCTGGCGCCGGGAGCAGCAGTTGAAACGGACTATGCAGCACCGGCCGGATCTATTGGAAAAAGCCGGTTTAGACCATGAGGAGCGTAAAAAAGTTGCAGGGTTTGCACGTCCCGAGCGGAAGCTGGGGCATAACAGCAGGAGGAAATAATGATGAATACGGGCGAGATTATAAAATCCATAGAAAAAGAATATCGGCCTAAAAGGCGTATTCCACGTTTTGTTCCGGGCGATGTGGTTAAAGTGTGTCTGAAAATTAAGGAAGGCGAAAAAGAACGTATCCAGATGTTTGAAGGCGTGGTGATTGCCCGGCGGGGCACCGGTATCCGGGAAACTTTCAAGGTTCGCCGGATTGCTTCGGGCGTGGGTGTGGAACGTACTTTTATTATACTCTCGCCCATGATTAGCGATATCAAGGTAGTAAAGAGAGGCGAAGTAGCCAGGGCCAAATTATATTACCTGCGGGGCAAAATCGGTAAGCGCGCCAAGATTCAGCAAATGCGAAGAGAAAAGATACTGCTGATCCAGGAAAAGGAGAAGCAAGCTATAGAGGCCGAACAGGCGGAATCCGCTTTACAGGCGGCTAATGAGATGGCGGCTCAAGCGGCTGAGGAGCAAAACCAGAAGGCGGTTGAGGTTAAGGTTTGATTCCGGCGCGGTCAATCCGGCCGGAAAACCAATTAAATCGCATGTTTTATGAGCAACGGGTCCAGAAGGCCGGAGGCCGGGTGATTGCCGGCCTGGATGAGGCTGGCCGTGGTCCGCTGGCCGGTCCGCTGGTCGCAGCTTGCGTGGTTTTGCCGAAGGATACACGCGGATGGCACGAGATTATTGATTCGAAAAAATTACGTCCTTCCAAACGGCGAGAACTTTTCATGCTTATTCACGAAAATGCCGAAGATATCGGGGTCGGCATAGTTGATTCCTATACTATTGACCGGATCAATGTGCTGCAAGCCACTTTCCTGGCTATGCAGCGCGCGGTCAGCGGTCTTTCCCGCAAACCGGATTACCTCCTGATAGACGGCAATCAACGCCCTGCCTGGGCTCAGAACGCCGAAACTATTGTCAATGGGGATTCCCTCTCGCTTTCCATTTCCGCTGCTTCCATTATAGCAAAAGTTACCCGGGATAATATTATGCAGGATTATGATTTCCTGTATCCTAAATGGGGTTTTGCCCGGCATAAGGGCTATGGTACGGCGCAGCACTTGACGGCCATCCGCGAATACGGCATTTGTGAACTTCACCGCCGTTCATTCGCGCCGGTTACTCAATTAGAGATAGCGCTGTCTGCCCCGTGACACGTCCTGGCTGGAAAGGGGAGCAACAGGCAGCCGAGCATTTACGCACGCACGGATACCGTATCCTGCAATGCAATTACCGTTGTCGAGCCGGCGAAATCGATATTATTGCCGATTACCGCGGCACGCTCTGCTTTATTGAAGTAAAGAGCCGCTCCGGTCTTGGTTTTGGATTTCCCGCCGAGTCGGTAAACCGGTCTAAACAACGCCGGATCGCCCGGGTGGCATCTCACTATCTCCAGAAAAACCATCGGGAAGATGTGGCCTGCAGATTTGATGTAGTGGCGGTTTTGCCGGAAACCGAACCGGAAATTATAATGGATGCTTTCCGGATCAACTGTTAGGCGCCTGTCGGACTTTAATCATTCTCCCCCTTGATCCCCCTTTGCCAAAGGGGAAATTTAAAATTCAATTTAGATTTTAGGGAATGGCCCCTACTATGAACAGGAGGACAAAGCATGATCCGGGCATTAATTGAAAAAGCGGTGAATCGTTCCCCTTTGACCCAGGACGAAGCATTTCAGGGAATGGAATTCATTATGCAGGGGAAGGCCACGCCGGCCCAGATTGCCGCTTTTATCACGGCCTTGCGCATGAAGGGCGAAAACGTGGATGAGATCACAGGATGCGTGCTGGCCATGCGAAAAGCCGCTAAAGTTATTAAGCTTATGGGGTCGGCCGGCGAGGCAGAGAGCATGAAAGCCGGAACCGACGAAGAAATTATTTTAGACACCTGTGGAACCGGCGGGGATGGAGCCCATACCTTTAATATTTCCACGACTGTGGCGCTGGTGGCTGCGGGTGCCGGTTTGATCGTGGCCAAACACGGCAACCGTTCGGTTTCTTCCCGGTCCGGCAGTGCGGACGTATTGGAGGCTTTAGGTGTTGACCTTAACCTGTCGCCCGAGCAAGTTAAGCAATGCATAGATGATGTAGGGATCGGCTTTCTTTTTGCTCCGCTATTCCATCCTGCCATGAAGTTCGCGATCGGACCCCGCCGGGAGATCGGCATTCGGACTATATTTAATATTCTAGGGCCTCTGACCAATCCGGCCAATGCCAATACCCAGATTTTAGGAGTGTACCATCCCGATTTAACCGAAAAGTTGGCTCTGGTTTTGGGGAGGCTGGGAATAAAGAATGCCATGGTGGTGCATGGTCATGGCAAGCTGGATGAATTTTCCATCATGGGACCAAGCAGGGTTAGTCAAATCGCGGACCGGGATGGTAACGTTGCAACCTATGAGGTCCAGCCTCATGATTTCGGACTGAAGACAGCCCGGCTGGAAGATATTCGAGGCGGCGACGCCCAAGCGAACGCGGTTATTCTGAAAGAAATCCTTCAGGGAGAAGAATCCGGCCCCAAAATGGACGCGGTATTGATGAATGCGGCGGCGGTTTTTGTAGTGGCCGGCCGGGTCAAGGACTTTAAAGCCGGTGTCGCTATGGCGCGGGAATCCATCAGCTCGGGAAAAGCCGCGGCCAAGCTGGAACAGTTAATCGCGGCATCCCGGCGCTTGGGAAGTAAGGAATAGGAATAAAAGGAGGTGCAGTTATGCAGAAAGCAATAATTATTGTTGGTGGGGTAACAGCAGTAATCGTTCTGGGAGGGATTGTTTTTCTGGCTTATATGGGTATGTTTAAGTCGTTGGAAGTCACGGAAAAAACCATGGGGCCTTTTACACATGTCTACGAGTCTTTCCAAGGACCTTATCCGGAGACAGGAAAAATATTTGATAAAGTTTATAATGTGCTGAAAGCCCAAGGCATTGATGCCACCCAAGGATTGGGAGTTTATTATGATGATCCGAGAAAAACCGCCAAAGATAAGCTGCAGAGCGATTGTGGTGTGGTGCTGCAGGAAAAAGATTTGGAAAAAGCGGAAAGCTTAAAAGAGCAATTTAAAATAAAAGTACTGGAACAAAAAAACAGTATTATAGTTTCTTTTCCGGTAAAAAGCAGATTTTCTTATATGCTGGGCCCCATGAAAGCCTATCCGGCGCTTACCAGCTATGCTGAGAAAAAGGGTTATCAAATCACCCTGACTTATGAAATGTATGACGAACCCAATAGGCAAATATTGTTTGTCGCCAATATTGAGTAGAAACAGGAGACGATCCGACCGCCCCCTGTTTCTACTTAGTGGATAGAATATGCAGCACATCCCCGTCTTTGACGGCATACTCCTTTTTTTCGGCGCGCAGCCATCCGCGGCGGGAGGCTTCCTGTTCAGAACCGCATTCCAGCAGGCGATCACAAGATATAACTTCGGCCCGGACGAAAAAATTCATTAGATCTTTGTGAATAGCCCCGGCCGCCTCTTTAGCCGGACATCCCTGAGGCACGGTCCAGGCGCGGACCTCGTCCTGACCCACCGTGAGAAAGCTGACAAGCCCGGCAGTTTGATAAGCCTGTTGAATAAAGGCGGTTTTTCCGTTTAAGGGAAGGCAATATTCCGACTTGAAAACCTCCTGGTCTTCCGGCGAAAGTTCCTGCAGATCTTTTTCCAGCTTCACATATATTTTCACCAGTGGCATTTTCCGTGAGGCCAAAGCATTTTCCAAGGCCGTCATTTCCTCCGGGTTGCTTCCGCCATGTTCTTCGGAGAGATTAACTACCGCGAACATGGGTTGGAAAGTTAAGAAACTGAAGGAAAGAAGTTCTTTGCGGAGGTCGGCGGAAAGTTCCAGGGTAGAGAGCAGAGTATTGGATTCCAGGGTAGCCGCGAGTTTTTCGAATATCTCTTTTTCCGGAACCCCGGCTATATTAGAAATTTGATTCTGCTTTTTCAAACGTTCAAGCTTTCTTTCCACTTGCTCCAGATCGGAAAGAATCATCTCGGAAAGGCAGAAATCCAGGTCGGGGAGCATATCCCGGCTGGTACGTCCCGGGGTAAATCCATTAATAATAATGGCCAAGGCATCCATGAGTTTCAAGTGGTTCAAAGCTTTATTATTATTCGCCCGGTCTCCGGAAGAGAGCCGGTTGATGTCAGTGAAGGAAATCTTAGCATAAATGGTTTTCTTAGGTTTATAAAGAGCAGTGAGTTTATCCACCCGTTCATCCGGAACGTCCACGGCGGCGGTATTGGCTTTCTCTGGGGAAAGAAACGCGCCCTGAGTATTACTAAGTAGTTCAAATAGCGTAGTTTTACCACTAGCCTCCATGCCTAACAAACCTACCTGCATAATTAGCCTCCCAAGGTATTATCGGAAATAATTAATATATTAGCCTTTGATTTTCCCGCATGTAAATATCTCATGCGTTAAAAGAGAGCGTATTCTAAAGCGAAGGCGGAAACTTGTCAAATGATAAGCCGGGCTGGGCGCAGAAAAATGATAATGTCCTATTTGGTATAATGTCGCCAACTAACCCAGGAAAGGAAGTTGGCTATGCGAAGGGATAGGGGGATTTTATATATAAAAGTGGGCATTTTATTGATTAAATTCCCCTACCCCCTTCACAAAAAGGGGGGGATGGTGTATAAAAGGACTATATATGAAAAACTATTATCAGATAAAAGATAGAATAGTATCTTATAATAATACTCCCATAAAAGAGGCCCATCTCGATACATTCAAGATACTATCTCCATATTATGCAATAGATAAAAACACGGTCTATAGGGGTTATGAGGATATCAGGGATTCGGATCCGGCAACCTTTGTCGCTTTGTCTAAATTTTATGGTAAGGATAAAAACAGCGTATGGTTCAAGGAGCAGAGGATGCCCGAGGCTGATTCCGCTTCCTTTGAGGCACGCTCTGAAGTGTTTGGAATAGACTCACACAATGTCTATTTTTACAATTCTGTCATAAAGGGAGTGGATAGAAATTCCTTCAAGGTAATTGAAATTCCTGAATCGGACTTTCCATTGCCCAAGGGTTATTATCGGGATGTGAATGGTGTCTACCTGATTGATAAAATAGGGAACAATGTGGAAAGCCGGTGGATAACCAATGACGCCTCATTCAGATTGATTGATTCATTTACGGCGGTTGACAGTGAATTTGTCTATTTCGGCGGTGAAAAGTCGGATGGCTCACATGCTCCTTCTTTCAAGCTGCTGGAGGGCGCCTATTCGAGGGATAGAAATCGGGTATATTACTTCTCAACGCCTATTGGTGACGCTGATCATGAAAGCTTCACAATTTTAGGTGATAGCTATGGAATCTCCATGGCCAGGGACAGGGAACAAGTATTCTACAACGGGGAGCTTTTGGAGGGAGCGGATGCGGACACCTTTGAGGAAACAGGATATGGCTACTTTAGGGATAAGAACCATGTCTACCTTGCCATATACCAGGATGACATCTGCGGGGATGTCGAGATTAGAACCATTGATGCCGATGTAAATACTTTTAAGACGATAAACGAGTTTTACGCTATGGATAAAAGCAAGGTGTTCTATTCCAACTCTGAAAAGCACAGTCACAGTCATTTTGTAATCAAGGGGGCAGATGGCCCAAGCTTTGAGGTGCTCGATTATGAGTACTCAAGGGATAAGAACCATGCATATTTTAGTGGAAAAGTGGTTAAAAATTCTGATGGAAAGACATTTGAGTTAATTAGGTATCACAAAGCCAGGGATAAAAACCATGTATTTATTTACGAAAATATTATAGTGGGGGCGGATCCTACAACCTTCATGGAGATAGATTCTAATTACTATAGGGATAATAACAGCGTCTATTACTGCTTCTATAAGACATCCTGGCTAATAAAGGGTGCTGACCCCAAAACATTTGAGGTCATGGATTTTCCCGACAGCCCTGATTGTATCTTACCTCCAATTTTTTATTACTCCAGAGACAAAAACCATGCATATTATGAGGATTTTATAATCGAGGGGGCAGATCCTAAAACACTTGAAGTATCCGAAGAAAATACCTCGTACGCAAAGGATGAACACAATACATACTACGAGGGAAAACCAATCGATGGAGCGGATGACAATGTACATTCTTTTTTCAAGGGAAGGATAATACATGGTGCCGATAAAAACACAATCAGGGCCCTTGAGTACCAGTTCAAGATGGATAGAGCAAATGTATTTTTCGAGGATAAGATAATCCCGGGAGCCGATCCGGAAACCTTTGAGGTGTTGAGCTATGAATACTCACGGGATAAGAATCACATATATTTCAAGGAGCAGGTAGTAGAAGGGGCTGATGTAAATACATTTAGTTTCTTTGATGCAAGGATGGGGATGGAGTCATTCCCAACATACTATGTCTTTGATAAAAATTCTGTGTACGCACATGGCAGGGCTATCGAGGGCTCGGATCCCGATACATTTGAGATACTGTTCTTTGCGGAGTACGACTCCCTTGATGAAAGTTATGGACGAGATAGGAATCGGGTTTATATGTTTGGGGAATCAATTGTGGGTGTCGATCCCGACAGCTTTGAAAGGCTGGATGTAGAGTACTCAAGAGACAGGGATCACGGCTATTACCTTGGTAAAAAAATCGATGGGTCAGACGGTCCGTCGATGCAGGTATTGTGGTATCCGCATGCTAAGGATAAATGCCGCGTATACTACGAGGGTAAGGCGATAGCCGGGGCAGATACAGCAAGTTTTGAGGCGAAAAATACCACCTATGCCAGAGATGGGAATAGTGCCTATTACTGTGGCAGGCCACTTGAGGGCTCGGACGGCCCATCGCTTGTGGATTTATACAATGGATATGCCCGGGATAAAGAGCAGGTTTACTATCATGGCATTATTCTGCGCGATGCCAACAGCCAGGCATTTAAGCTGCTTGAAGATTACTATTCAATAGATGACAGGAATGTCTATATGGGAGCAACGATTATTGAGGCCGACAATAAAACATTTGAGGTGTTAAATTTGCATTACAGCCGAGACCAGAGCAGGGTCTATTACGCGGATTTCGATAGCAAGACCATCAACTCTATTGAGGGAGCGGACAGGGATACTTTTATTGCGCTTGATTATGAAAACGCACAGGATAAGAATCGGGTATATCTTAAGGGAATTGCCGTATAGTGTAAAAATGCTGTGAAGATGTCCACTTGACTCTACCTGCCAGTGACGATAACTGCAAAGGATGACAATTCTCTGATTTTTGTAACCGTTCACGGGGGGTACCTGAAAGTCAACAACCCGAAGGGGCGAAACATCCCAGACCATGGCAGAACCCTGGGGTGACAAGCAGCCTAACACCGAAGCCCTGAAAGGGCGAAATATATCAAGGTCAGCACAGTATGACACAATCATTATCCCGAATCATTCTTCACATTGTCTTTAGCACCAAATATTGT
>DAOVYW010000179.1 GCA_030635415.1 Candidatus Firestoneibacteriota bacterium | reverse complement strand
TTGTTTTACCCCCCCTCTTTTTTTCGAGGCTGTGTCACAATACGAAAAACGTGATTGCCGCGCTCCCTTCGGTCGCTCGCAATGACTGTTTTTAAAGGATTTTCTGTCATTGCGAGGAGCGTAAGCGACAAAGCAATCTCTAAAACAGGCATTATGACACAGCCTCTTCAAAGGGGGAAACTTTATCCTATTCAATGGATTCGAGGACTTTTAGTTTTTCCCGGGCGCGATTGAGGTTTTTCACGGCTTTTTTATCCGCGGGATTCAATATAAGGACATCCTGCCAGTTGGAGATCGCTTCGATCAGCTTATTGTTGATGTAATTTTGCACGCCTTTAAGATAAAGTTTGTCAGCTATAGCGCGGATTTTAGAGCTGTTTTTTTCCAATTTCTGTAAAGCGTTTATGTTTTTGGGGTCCATCTTCAGGATTTTTTTCCACTTTTTCACGGCAGTTGGCCATTCATTCCTCCGGCACAAAGTTTCCGCCTGCTTTAATAGATCTTTGATTTCCTCCTGCATCTTGGTCTTGGTTTTTTGCAGGTATTTTTTGATTTTTGCGTTTCCCGGATCCAGGGCCAGCAATTTATGCCAGGTATCCAGGGCCCGGCGATATTGCCCGCTTTTCAGATATTCGAAGCCCAGGGAGAAATATTGCTTGGTTTTTTTATTCCGCGGCTTGCCGGTGGGAGCGGATTTATCCGGCAACAGTTTTTTATTTACTTGTTTGAGCCAGTGGCTGATGTTTTTATAAGGCGGCATTATTTCATGCACTTTGTTCCATTCAATCAAGGCTGTAAGGTACTCTTGGTTTTTATACGCCTGCATGCCTTGCTGGAAGTGCTTTTTCGCTCCATGCTGTTTCAAGCTGTGTTTCGCCTCGGAGATTTTCTTTTTGAGATAAGGATATTTGGGATTCAAGGCCAGTATCTTTTCATAATAGAAAATACTGTTCTTATAATCATTTTTTTGAGAGTACCGGGCCGCGGTCTTCATGTATCCGAGAATGATCTTTTCCTGTTTGGCGTGAAGCTGCTTTTCCAGACGTTGCATGAGCTTTTCTTCTTCCAGAATGCTCTTTCCAAAAGGAAAAGTAATGGAGATGCGGTGAATGTCACCCAGGTCGGAATAAGGAGCGTACGCGTAACTGACTTTATACTCTGATATATCCGCCCCCAGGCCGCAGCTCAGGCCGGATAAGGGGCCCAGGTCATTGCCGAACTGCGCATATTTATAACCAGCCCGGAAAAATATAATCTCCTCCAGATTATATTCAGCCCCGGCTTTGAATACCATTTCCTGTTGCCAGGGTTTGCATATTGCCAGACTTACCAGCAAGGTGTTATTAAACAGCCGGTAAGCGGCGCCTGCTTCCGCTGTCATGGGAAGCAGGCTTGATTTTTCAATAAACTTGATGGGTTTGCCCAGGTTTTTAATGGTGAGACCGGCCGTAAGGTTGGGAACCAGGTTGGTCATTAAAAAACCCAGGTCGCAGGCGATGCTCCAAGCGGAATAAGTATCAATGACCTGGTAAAGACCCTTTAAGCTCAGGCCGACCATGTAATCTTTATTGAAGGCGTGACTCCAGGCCAGGCTCAGGTAGGCGTCATAGGAGCTGAAAACCGAGGAATCCGCGGAAGCGAAAGTGGTTTTTTCCAGAGAGTCGATATAAGAAAAAAAGACGTTAATGCCCAGGGCATCATGTGTTGAGAGCGGCATGCAAAAAGCGAAATATTCATCCCGGAAGCCCTGAATAAATTCCGTGTGTACGGCCATTAATTCAGTTCTGAGGGCGCGAACTATACCGGCAGGATTCCAGTATACGGTATTGACATCATCCGCTATGGCGGTAAAAGCTCCGGCCATGGCGGCCGGCCGGGCTCCGACCGGCTGGGTCAGGAAAATCGCGCCCAGGGATTCATCCTCGGCCAAGGAATGCCGGGCCAAGCCAAATAAAAGGCCGCCGGCTAAAAGGATAGGAAGAATATGGAGTCGGTTTTTCATAATTTGTGCTTCTCTCAAATAGTAATATTATATACAAAAACATTGCTGTTCAAATTAATATAGATCCCAGCCCTAATTCACTACTGCGAACTTCCCGGTTGTTTTCCGGATGCCGAAAGCTGATTTAGCCTCAATGACGTAAAAATAGATGCCGCTGGCGTATCGGGAAATATCATACTTTAAAATGTTACCCTGTGCCCCGCCCATGGCCGGAGCATGGAATTGATCCACTTCTTTCCCTAGTTTATTATAGAACCGGATGGTGATATTAGCGTCCATGGAGAGGTGGACATGAATTTCAAGGGTGGAGGTTACGACTGCCGGGTTAGGAATGGCTCTCACTTGCTAGAATTCAAAACTATCGGTCAGGGTAAAACTCCGGCTTTCCGAGCGTGGGCCCCAGGATATGCCATCTGAGGCATAAACCTGCCACCAGTAGGTTTTATCACGTTCCAGTTTCAGACCGGCCGGCAGAGTAAAAGCCATGATGCTGTTGGACTGGTAATAAGGACTGCTCCAACCGGTCTGGTCCTGGGTTTGGTCAAACCCGCGCCAGATATTTTGGAAATCATCCTCGCTTAGTTCCAGGCGGCCGTTTAGAGTGTTGCCGGATTCGCTCTCAGCCTGGAACTGGAAGGTCAGGCCGGCATTGGGAGCAGCGTAAGTATCGTCCGGGAAAACGAGCTGCGGAAGGAGCGGAGGAGTAATCACAGTGAAAGAGAAATTCTCAGTGACCGGACTCCAGTTGTCATTATCAATATCATAGGCATAGGCGTGCCAGGTGTAAGTTATGCCCGGGACCAGGGCATAGGCGGTGGGAATCACCAACTCGGCAATCTCGGTTGAGGTATAAGCTGTTTGGGACCACCCGCCGCCGTTTTCTGATGTGAACACCAGCATAGTTTCAAAGTTATCCGAACTCAATTCAATTTTATAATAAAGTGTGCTATTGGTCGGGCTCTGGGACGAGATTTTCATGGAAGGCGTTTTGGTGGTTACCACTGCCCCATTCTGTGGAACTTCCATCGTAGGAGCCGGAGGCCGGGCAACGGTAGTAAAGTGATAAATATTTTTCGACAAGTTACTTTGTTGATACGCGTCATAAGCCTGTATTATCCAGTAATAATCGGTTCCCGGCACCAGGGCGTCCAAATCACTGCCTGAGTTAAGAATCTGGCAGGTGGCAGTCACACCGGCATAAGCCCCTTCAGGGAGATAAGAGGTTTGATCCCATCCGGCGTAAGAAGAATCGAAAATCCGGGAATTAGACATCTCCGGGTCCTTGGAAAGGATCATCCTAAAAGTCAGGGTATCTCCCTCGGGATCTGCGCACAGCGTCTGGAAGGCCGGTATCTTGTTGACATTAATTTGATCGTGTAAAGGCTGAAGCTGTTGCGGTTTGAGCGGACGGCTATTAGAAGTGGCCATAGTAGTAAACTGGCGCTGCTCTACCGAAGGAATCCAATCCTGGCCTTCATTATTGGTGACATAGACCCGCCAGAAATAGACTTCGGAAGTGGCTAACGCATACTGAAGAGCATAGCTGGCTTCTTCCCTGGAAAAGAAAAAGGCTTTTCCGCCCCAGCCCGGATCTTCGGGATTAGTTAATTGATTAGCCGTGATTGAGACTGAAGAAGGGTCCAGATAACAGATTTCCAGTTTATATTTTAAAAATTTGGAATCCGCCGGGTCTGTAGTCTTGAAAATAAAGGTTGGAAGTACTCCAACTTCCTGGCCGTTAGTTGGAGAAATCAGGTCCGGCGGGTTCGGCATGGGAGCGGAAACGTCTTCCAGTACTCCTGGATCGCCGGGTTGAGCGTCACCCCCTCCGGATATGCCGCCGTCTATTTTTATAGTCCCTCCTTGGTCCTCAAACGAAGGGTGTTTGAGGAATTTAATTCGGCCGCCTCCGCCTCCGCCGGCTTCCTTATAGTCAAAACTTGGTCCACCCGGTCCGCCGGACACATCTAAATAATATGAACTCACTGCTCGTAACAAACATGTATAAATTCCATTCAGTAGAATGCAGCCTCCTGAGCCGCCTCCAACAGTATAACGAGCTGTTGGATTTCCTGGAGCATAGAGTCGGGCAGTAGCTCCCAAAGTCAGGCTAATGGCATCGAGCCTGATACTTCCACCCCCAAAACCAAAATAGGACACTCCAATACTGGCTCTCCAGCCATGAGAGCCGATGTCTTCCAGAAAAGGAGTGTCATAAGTTTCTCCGCCTAATCCAGCGTCGCTCTTGCCGGCACCCTTGCCTCCTCTTCCTCCATAGGCGGCTCCCCCGCCCCCGCCCACATTAGATTTAGGCGCGCCACCGCTGCCTTTATCATTGTAGCTGGTTGCAGCAGCATAGATAATTCCTTCTATAAGAATGTTGGGAGCGATTAAATTCAATTTGCCGAAATATTTATTTCCATCATAAGGAGCGACTACTATTTTGCCCCCTGGTTTAACCCAAATGTATACGCTTTTATAAACATCTTCTGAAAGCATTATACTTTCATCAGATCCCACGATTAAATATTCAGAAGTATTTATCACAGCGAACAAATTTTGTTGAGGTAAAAAAGATAAGGAAAGGAATATAAATAAAGTGGAAAATAGAATTCTTCTCATATTATTCACCCTGACTTTTGATCTTTACCTCAAACAGTAAAACTATAGACAAATATTGCTTTAAGTGTCGGACATATGACATAGAAACAATAAATAAATTAGTTTTATTAGATATTATTACCAAATTAAGTATAGCATAATTACCATAATATATGCAATGAATAATATCAATAAAAATACATCCAGCCTAAACTTGAACTTTTCATCTGGTAAGAGGAGGCGGACTTCCATGGTCTGCCAACAGAAATTGGATTACCGGTGATATTACCGGGCCGGCATGGAAGCCGGCCCCTACTCTTGCATAAAGCATGTTGGATTTTCCCAGCGCAAAGGAAAAATAGTTGTTCTAAATCTTTCAGAAATTGCATACAATAATTCCGGATATTTATTGCGCTTAACCTAGTGTAGTGCGTTATAAATAACTTTACATTAGTCATTGCGAGTGAAGCGAAGCAATCCCGTTTTTATCATCATTTTGCAATCAAAACAGATTGCTTCGTCGCAAAAAAATGCTCCTCGCAATGACA
>DAOVYW010000068.1 GCA_030635415.1 Candidatus Firestoneibacteriota bacterium | reverse complement strand
GCGGGCCCACGGCCATGGTGCGCGGGAAGAGCAGGACTGAACATCTGGATTTGGCGGCTGCGATTGTCGTCTATTATTGCCGTTCCGAAGCGCAGGCTGAAATATCAGTTCGGAAGGGTTCCGGACAGAATGAGAAGCTGGTTTTTAGTGAACCGTTGGAGGAGTCCAGGCTTAGATCGATGTTGATAGGTTAAGGCTAAGTCTTCTCCACTGCTGGTGGTAATATATTAGTCGTTCGTTTCCTCGAAAGCTGAGATATGCCACCCACGAAGCTGTTATTACATCACTTACATAATACGAATTTTTGGATTTTTAGCTTGTTTTTGCCTAAAAAATAGTGTAAAAAAAGTAATGTAAGTTGGGAATACGGAGGAATATACAATGATCGGGACCAGTGAAACCGGAAGGGAACGCCGCAGCTATCCCCGCTTGCCGCTTAAACTGAGATTACAATATAACTGTATAAAAAAAGGAAATATTACTTCATTAGTTGAGACTCAGTCTGAGGATTTTGGAACCGGGGGTCTTACCATGCGGAGCAAGCAGAGGGTGAAAATCGGACAGATACTGATGGTTACTCTGTTGCTGCCGTCCCGCGGCGAGAATAAAAGCGCCGGACCCATCGATATCGGCGAAGAAAGATATCTGCCAGTGGCCGTACTCTCGCGCGTGGCTTGGTGCCGGTATCACACGGAAAAAGAATACCGGTTGGGAATTCAGTTTCTTGCCCTTACACTTGCCAATAGAAAATCATTAATAAATTTTTTTTCGGATTATAGTCTGGACTGGAAGAATTCTCCCCTGATGAATTAAGTTAAAGAACTTGGTATTCATGAAAAGCCAGTGTCGTGTTTCTGAAATCCTATTAATATGTCAGCCCGGCATAATTTTAGCCGGGGTATAGAGAAGGGTATTTGAGGTAAAAACAAATTAAGCAGGATGGTGGGATGAAAACTTATTTTGAATGTATACCATGTTTTGTTCGTCAGACCCTTGATGCCATTCGTTTGATAACTGAGGATGAGGAGGTTCACGAACTCGTGCTCCGGCAGGCTCTGCATGAATTCAGCAACATGGACTTGCGGCAATCTCCGCCGCTCATGGGACAGCGTATTCACCGTCTGATCAGGAGGTTGACCGGCCGGAAGGATCCATACCGCGGAATTAAAGACCATTTCAATGCCCTGGCCTTGGAACTCTATCCCCGGCTTAAACAAACAGTGGAAGCTTCGTCCCGGCCGCGGGAGACCGCCATGCGTCTGGCTATAGCCGGAAATATTATAGACTTTGGCGTAAACAGCCGGATAGACAGCGGGCATGTACACGAGGCCATTGAGCATGCTTTGACAACACCCTTGGAGGGTGAAGTGGAGTCTTTTTACGAGGCGGTTTCACGGGCTTCCCGTATCCTGTATTTGGCGGATAACGCCGGCGAGATAGTATTTGATAAATTATTATTGGAGCAAATGCCCCGGGAGAAGGTAGTAGTCAGCGTCAAGGGCTTTCCGATTATTAACGATGCCACCATGATAGATGCCGGGAATACAGGTCTTGACCGGTTGGTTAAAGTAATTGATAATGGTTCCGATGCGCCGGGAACCATTCTGGAGTCGTGTCATGAGGAATTCCGCCGGCATTTCAATGAGACGGAACTGATCATTGCCAAGGGACAGGGGAATTACGAGTCTCTGAGTGAAACGGAAAAGGATGTATTCTTTCTGCTTAAAGCTAAATGCCCGGTAGTGGCCAAGCATCTGGGATGCCGGATAGGCAGTATGGTTCTGAGAAGATCCGGTCGGGTGCCAATCACGGCTGTTGCCTGCAACGAGAGTCCGGTGTAGGGGGCACGGCGCGCCGTACCCCTGCCAAATTAAATTCTCCTTCCGCGAGAGTTGTGCCATAATTAAGATTGTTGTGAATTCGCGTCATTCCGGTTCTGACGAACGACTAATATATTACGGAGAATTGGCTCCCCTTGAATAATATTATTCGTATTACTACTCTGGTAGAGAACGTTTCCCATGATCCACGGCTGATGGCGGAGCACGGTTTGGCATTCTGGATTGAAACCGGGTCGGGAAACATACTTTTTGATACCGGACAAGGAAAGGCGCTCTTTAGCAATGCCCATAGTTTGGGGATAAATCTGGAGCAGGCGGCAGCAGTTGTTCTGAGCCATGGACATTATGACCATACCGGGGGTCTTGAAAAATTATTGCAAACCGCTGATAGAGTCAAGGTATATGCCCATCCGGCCGTCTTTAGGCATAAAATCGCCCGTGATGGAGCCGGGCGATTTTATGATGTGGGGATGCCTTTTTTAGACCCCAAAGCTTTCCGGAAGCAGGCGGAGGAATTAATTCGGACAGAAAAGGCTTCAGAGATAGGACATGGATTGTGGGTTACCGGAACGATTCCTCGTGTGACGGAGTTTGAGGACCATTCGGATGACCGGTTTTATATTGACAAAGAAGGCCGGCAGCCGGATAACTTGATTGATGACCAGGCGTTATTCTTCGAAGCTTCCCGGGGAGTGGTAGTGCTGCTGGGATGCGCGCATGCCGGAGTGATCAATACGCTTAAACATATCTCGCAATTGACACGGCATAAACCGATTTACACGGTAATGGGTGGGATGCACCTGGGAGATGCCGCTCACGGGCGTATTGAGTGTACGATTGGAGCTTTGCGCGATTTTAAAATTGAACGTCTGGGACCGGCCCATTGTACCGGCGGGGTAGCCACGCGGGAGTTTTTCGACGCTTTTCCGAAAAAGTGTTTTAGCTGTCCAGTGGGGACAGTGACGGAATTTGAAGTTAATTAATCTCAAGGAGTTAATGATATGCCAGGTTTAGACGAGACCCAAATATCCAAAGCCATTATTACCGCTTACCACGAAAAATTATTGGACCGGCTGCAAAACGACGTTATTATTGTCGGCGCTGGTCCGGCCGGCATGATGGGAGGGATTCGGCTGGCCCGGCAAGGGATGAAAGTGACGATTATAGAGAAAAGATTATCCCCAGGCGGGGGCGTCTGGGGTGGCGGGATGGCCATGAATGAGGCCGTAATCCAGGAGGAGGCTTTGCCGCTGCTGGATGAGGTCGGCATACGGCACCAGCCCAGCCAGGGAGGTTTGCATACCACGGATGCCGTGGAGTTGGCATCCGGGCTTTGCTTCCACGCCTTGCAGTCCGGCGTCATTCTTTTTAACCTGATGACAGTAGAGGATGTTTGTGTTCATCAGAAACGCGTTACCGGCGTCGTGGTGAACCGTACGATGGTTGGCGGGGCTCTGCCGGTCGATCCGATTGTGCTAAAGGCCAAAGCTGTGGTGGATGCTACCGGCCATGAGGCCGTGGTAATTGAGTCTCTTCGCAAGCGGCGTCTTCTGGCTGCGGTCAATGAATCGGTTGGGGAAGGGCCCATGGATGCCGGAGCCGGAGAGGACTTTGTGGCTGAGAAAGTTACGGAAGTATTTCCCGGGCTTTGGGTTTCGGGCATGAGCGTCTGCGCCGCGTTAGGTGGTCCGCGTATGGGTCCGATATTCGGCGGCATGCTGCTTTCCGGCGTCCGCATGGCTGACTTGGTCTCCGCCGCGGTGAGTAAGAAGGCTTGAAAGGATTTATGCCTGATATGGCTAAACTATTTACTATTGGCCATTCCAATTTGGCATTCGATGTTTTTCTGGAAAATTTGCGTCAGGCCGGAATTCAAATCCTGGCGGATGTCCGTACCCTGCCGCGTTCCAAACATGTTCCGCACTTCAACCGGAAGGAATTGATAGAAGCTCTTCCGGTCCTGGGCATAACTTATCATCATATAAAAGAATTGGGTGGTTATGGCCGTGAATCTCTATTACGGTCTCCCAATACCGGATTGCCCCCGGCCTGGCAGGCTTATGCCGATTACATGCTGAGCGATGATTTTGAACGCGGGATAAGGCAGATACAGGCCCTGGCGTCAATAGGTTTAGTGGCTCTATTTTGCGCTGAGGCGGATTGGGGAAAGTGTCACCGGCGTTTTATCGCTGATGCCTTGAAAGTGCGCGGCTTCCAGGTTTTTCACCTGGATAGTGAGGGAAAAAGCTTGGAACATGAACTGCCGCCGCATGTAGAGATAAGAAAGAAGCGAATTATTTATCCAGCCTTGGGTGAGCAATTAAGCTTTTTCTAACTAAAAGTATGCGATGCTTAATTTGCACCACAAGATATCTTCCGCGTGACAGTCAAAAATTCTTTCGCCTTTTTTTGGTTAATTAGTGATTCTGCTGCAAAACCCTTTTTGCTGTCTTTGCGAGGAGCAACAGCGACGAAGCAATCTCGATTTTATAAGGATAAAATCAGATTGCCACGCTCCCTACGGTCGCTCGCAATGACATCTTAGGTGGTTTTGCAGCAGAATCATTAGTTAAGTCCGTCCTACAGCCCCCCGACCATTGGTGAGTGATTTGCGATAAGGTTATATTTTATGATTAAAATGTTAGGCAGAGGAAATCTTTTGAAAAGTCAATTTATAAATGACACCAACTATAAAAAGTGTATAATTCTTTTGAATTAAAACACTGTGGCGAAATTAATCAGGGTCCCGGCCTGTCCTGCCTGTCCTGGATGATTTAGTCCAGGGGATGATTTAGTCCAGGGTTTTCGCCGGTATGACGATAACTATATACTATTCGAATTATGACACCGCCTCTCCCTGGGACCGGAGGGTTTCACTATTTCAATTTACATTATAGGGTATTAAGCGAGGTTTGAAGTATATGGAAATCAACCGCGATAAACTTGATAATCTGCACCAGCAATTAATTGACGTCATCCGGCAAGGAGACGCGCGGGGAGCCAAACAGATGGTTTCCAAGCTTCATCCGGTGGATGCCGCCCGCTTGACAGCCTTGCTGAACGAAGCAGAGCGCCAGGTGCTTTTCCAGGTTTTAAGCAGCGGAATAGCGGCGGATATCGTGGAACGCATGAATGAAAGCGACCAGATTAACGTGGTCAGCGCCCTGGAACCGGATATAGCTTCCGATATTATTGAACAAATGGATTCGGATGAAGCCGCTGATGTGCTGGGAGACCTGCCCCCGGAAAAAACTGATGCTATCCTGGCGGCCATGCCCACCACCCGGGCGGTTAAAACCAGGGAATTGATCGCTTATCCCGAGGATACGGCGGGCGGAATTATGGCCACGGAATTTATTGCTTTGAAAGAAACCCAGCCGGTCCGGGCAGCGATTAAGACCTTAAGGGCCAAATACGCCCGGCTGGGTGATGAGCGAGCTGCCTACGTATATACCGTGGATCGGGCCGGAGTATTGACCGGGGTATTGCAATTGCGTCATCTGGTTACCCGGCAAGTGGGAGAAACCCTGGAGAATATAAAAATCCGGAATGTTAAATCCGTATCGGTGGGCATGAATAAATACGAAGTGGCCCAGTTCTTCCGGCGTTATAAATACCTGGCCCTGCCGGTAGTGGATGAGGAAAGTAAAATGGTCGGGGTTATCACGGCTGACGATGTGGTGGATCTGACACAAGAGATCGCCACCGAGGAAATGCTGAAACTCCAGGGGGTGGCCACGGATGAAACCCGCGCCATGTCTTTAATTAACATTGTCCGGCGCCGGGTTTCATGGCTCTCGATCAATATTTTTTTAAATGTTATTGCCGCTTCGGTAATAGCTTTCTATACTGATACTTTGAAAGCAGTTATCGCGCTGGCGGTTTTTTTACCCATCATTTCCGATATGAGCGGCGTGTCCGGAATGCAGGCCGTGGCGGTTTCGATTCGCGATCTGGCCCTGGGCCGGACCAGTTCCCGGGAATTATGGAAAGTGCTTTGGAAAGAATCACGGATCGGTTTTTTTAATGGACTCATCCTGGGAACCGAGATCGGTCTGGTGGCATACCTCTGGAAAGGGATGGCCTGGCTGGGACTGGTAGTGGCAGTCAGCCTCTGGATAAATACTATTTTGTCAGTATGCCTGGGCAGCAGCCTGCCGTTAATTCTGAAACGATTCAATATAGATCCGGCGATTGCCTCCGGTCCCATGCTTACCACCGTAACGGACCTAATGGGTTTTTTAATTGTGTTGTCATTGGCTACCCGGTTTATCCATTACCTTCAGTAGAGGCGCAGGGCATCCTTCGGGCTTCTTCGGCCCCGTACGCCCCGGCGAATATTACATTTATTTTCCGGAGGTGGGTGTAAGCACGAAAGGTCCGTGGGGAGATGGTGATTTATCCTGCTTCAGATCCAAGGCTTCTTTGCGGATCCATTCCGGCACCGGCGCGGGCTCTTCTTTATTTACTTTAGAGTCCGGCAGATCGTCCTCCCAGGCGGTTGGCGTCGGGTCGGTGGCGGGCATGGGCAAGAAGAGGGGAGTCACGGCCGGACCTTTAAGTTGAAGCAGTTCCATGGCGAGCCTTCCCTGGGAGGTAGCTAGAAATATATCGAAATTCGGGGTTGGAATACCGGCTGGGCCGTAAACATGGTTTCCGATCTGCTTCCAGGCGCCCTTGGCTTTCAAAGCGGAGCGTCCATCGCCTTCATCCCATTCGAGATGCAGGCCGCAGGCCGGACTGATCTTAGCCTGGAAAGCGATATTCTTCCAGCGGCACCATCCCCGCAACTTAAGTTTTTGAATTGGTCTTCGGGTTTGCCGGATTTCGAGAAGAAAAATTCCTTTGCTCGTTCCCAATTCCCATGGCGAGGGGCCGGGGTCTTCCAATTCCAGGAGGGTTGCCCGGAGGTCTCCCTCCTGGGTTATAAGTTCGACCGGACCGGTTACCCAAGAGCCCGGGGATAAATGGAAGCGGATACCGCCGCGACGGGAATTAACCCGCAAGGCGCCTATGCGGCTGGGAACAGACAAGTCACCGATCAAAATATTCATATCGGCGTTTTCCGAATCCAGCAGGAGCGATAAATCTTCACGTAATATAAAGGTAATCTCTCCTTTCCGCTCGGTAATCCAGCGGTTAAAGGATAATTGCAGGGAAGCAGTCAGGGTCGTACCCGTGGTTTCGGTGGACAGCAATCCCTGGAGGCGCAGTTTGGGAAAACCAAAACCTCTTAATTTGGCATGTACTCTGAGGGCCGGAATTTGTTTGGCGTGTATGATCCGAATTTCCTCCCGGTTTACGGGAAGCTTCAATCGAACAGCGGTTAAATTGGGGGAGCCCGTCTCCTGGGCAAACCATTTCTTGTGATAGGGAGTTGCCAGCAGAAAAAAAGCCGTCGCGAATACCACGGTCACTCCGAGTAGAACCCATGCCAACCCTTTCCGCCATAGGGAAGGAGATGATATCCGGTCTTGAGGAGGGTTTTTTTTCCCGGATGGCAGAATAACATGATGCAAAAACGCGGCGCTTAAGTAGGTTAGTCCCCCGGACCAGAGAACATCCGAAGCAAAATGAGCTCCTTGGGCCATGCGTCCAATGCCCATCAATGTACCATAACTCAGACCGATCCCGAGCCAGGCTGCCCGGCGCCGCCGGGAGTGTTCAACAAAATACAGCGCGGCAAGTATAAAGCCGACCGAGGCATGCCCGCAGGGAAAGGATTTTCCCTGGCCCGGAATACCGGGTTTAATAAAGCGTTGGAATTTTTCGTTGCCTTTAAATTCAATCACATCTCGGGGTCGCGGGCGTCCCCAGTAGCCTTTTCCCAGGACATTGATGAATAAACCCGGACCAATCAGCAGGGTCAGCACCAGCAGGGCGGCTGGCTGTCTCCAGTTTTGCAAACGCGCCCAGATCAGGCTGCCTATGAGAATAACCAGGCCGGCTATAGAGAGCAGCAGACCGGGAAGAGTACCGAAATGGAAAAGCAGGCGCCAGGGCTGGGAATTCCCCAGAAACCATCCCTCGCGGTAAAACCATGAAGCAAGAGTCAAATCCAGATTACTGAAGATGAATGGTAGGCTGAGCAGAAATAATATACCCGCGCCGATCCAGATATCGGGATGGGATAATCTTTTTAGACGATGCATGAATTGTTTTTCCTTTTAAGTTTTACCCGCCAATCATATAGTAAAGCCATACGGGAAGCAATGGGTTTTTACCTATAAACCAAAATAGAAATTTTTCAAAATAAAAGCCAACGGTTTTAAAACCAGCCTCAAATCACGGCATCGGTCCAAATGAAAATTAACCTTTGAGATGATTTCACTTCCGTCTTTGCCAGCAACCCGGGTGTAGGGGCGTTTAATTAAACGCCCCTACACAAACGATATACTTGTCCCTCTTATTGTAGCTGCTCGCAATAACTTTTTTTAATTTAGATTTGAGGTTTTATAACTTCCGTATGCTGCTTAAAGGGATTGACAATCTGAAACATAAAATATAATATCTCTACACAATTCGCAGGTTCTCCAAGTGGAGATGAAAAGGGAACCCCGTGTAAATCGGGGACGGGCCCGCCGCTGTAACCGGGGACGGCTGCCGCAGTATTGCCACTGTTCAATAAGAATGGGAAGGCGTGGCGCGGCCGGATGATCCGGAAGTCAGAAGACCTGCCTGCGGACGCAATAATGGTTTTTGCCTCTCGGAATCAGGGGCGGATCGTATACCGGTTATTTTCTATGTTGTGGCTGGGTTTTTTGCGCTTCTGAGCAAGTGTGAGGCTCTGCCTACAAAAGAGAGAAGCTTGGTTCTCAAGGCCAACAGGGACGCCTTGGGCTGCATTTTTTAAAAATGCGGTTCAAGGCGTTTTTATTTTAAAAAGGGGGATTGTGAGATGAGATTTAAAAAGCTATGCCGGCAAACCGGTTTGATTATGGGAATTAGCATGGCGGGACTGATTGAACCCGTGTGCCTGCCGGCCTATGTTGAGATGGAGCCTGTGATGGTAAAAGCTTCCCGGATTGAAACCAGTATTTCCGAGGCGCCCGGCTCGGTTACCGTGATCACGGCGGAAGAGATTGCGGCTAAGCGGGCGCACAACGTGGCAGAGGTATTAAAGGGAATCATGGGAGTGGAGGTGTCAGGAAACGGAGGTCCCGGCCAAATCGTCTCGGTTTTTATCCGGGGCGCAGCCTCGGAACGCACCCTGGTAATGTTAAACGGCGTGCCCTTGAATGATCCGGTCTCTCCGGCCCGGAGTACGGACCTTTCCAAAATAACCGTGGATAATATTGAAAGGATAGAAATTATCCGCGGACCGCAAAGCGTGGTTTATGGTTCCAGCGCTATGGGCGGGGTGATCAACATTATCACGAAAAAAGGCGGTAAAGCCTGGGCCGGTTCGCTTAGCGCGGAAGCCGGCAAGTACTCCTTCTGGATGGGTAAACTGGCGGCTTCCGGATCCATATTGGATATAGAAATCGCGCTGGGTGCCTCGCTGGAAAACACCCGGGGGTTTTCAGCGGCCAAGCGGCAGCAAGAATTTTCAGAAGCGCAGCCGGCCATGGATCCGGACGGGTATCGCAACCTGAGTATTGATTTAAATCTGGATTATCGTCCTTTGTCCAATCTCGGCTTCAGCCTGAAGAACCGTTATCTGACCGGAGATAATGATTTGGATAACTTCGGAGGAAATTTTGGAGATGATCCGGATTCTAAAATGAGATTTGTACAAACGATTAGCGGTTTCAATACGCAATGGGATTTGCTGGAGGGATTCTGGCAGCAGGAATTAAACCTGGGATTAAGCCAAACCGACCGGGCTTATAATAATCCCCCGGATCCTGCGTATCCCTTTGATCTCACGCGCAGTGAATACCGCTCCCGGAATCTGACCTTTGATTGGCAGAATAAATTGAATGTCCATGAGAATGAAAAACTGGTCGTGGGAATATGCTATCAGCAGGAACAAGGGATGTACAATTTTTATTCGGAATATCTCGACTACTATACTTTTATGCCGGCTGTCTGGGAGGACTCCCTGGAAGCGTGTTCGGCCCACTTGGCCGGAGGTTATTTAGAGAGCCAAACCAGGATCGACCCGGTATTGGTTATGCTGGGTATTCGGTATGATGAGCATGACCAGTATGGTGAATTCTTTACTTATCGGGCTGCCTTAGCGTGGCTGATAGAAGGAGTGGGAACCCGTATCAAATCCTCGTACGGAACAGCTTTTAACCTGCCGTCTCTTTACCAGCGTTACTCTAGTTATGGAAATGAAGATATTAAAGCCGAGTTTTCCCGGGGCGGAGAGGTGGGCATTGAAACCAGTTGGTGGCAAAGCCGGATTGATTTGGGCGCTGTTTATTTCCGGAACGATTATCAGGACCAGG
>DAOVYW010000058.1 GCA_030635415.1 Candidatus Firestoneibacteriota bacterium | reverse complement strand
TGCAGTAAAAGTTTGGGTCGTGAAAACCGCGCTGAGAGTTACCCTACTAAAGAATCGGACCATCGCGACCCTCATAATATTCCGGGATTTCATAAATAGGTATATTTTCAGGCACATTCTTCTGCAATTTAAGACCAGTGACTTCCTCCACTCTAATTTGTTGATCATCGTTGTGCTCAAATACATTTCCAGTGATTAGAATTCTCCTGCAAAAGATCAGTTCCATGTTTTGAAAATTATAATAGATCCGGTTATTCGCTATCTTTATGTTCCGAGCATTGCTTAATTTCAAAGCCAACAGGGTGTTGCTGTGAATTTCGCAGTTTTCCACGCGTAAATGTTCAACGATGTCCGCCTCAACACCTGTCATGCCACAGCCGTTTAAGGTGCAATTATATATTAGTATGTTTTTGCTCTCGACTAACAAAATGACATTACCGCCACAATCACCGGGTTCAAAAGGATCATGAAAAGCCCGGATGTTTTTCAGGATAACTTGTCGGCAGTCTTGGATGTGCAAAACATCTTCATACAATTCCGAACAAACCAGGTCCACTTTACCCTCGCCCGCAATGGTAATTTTCCGCTTCTTTACGATTGATAGGGCTTTTTCAAATATATAACGTCCGGGGGAAATTTTGATTATATAATTGCCTTGGTGTGCATCAATCGCCGCCTGAAGATCAGTATAATCCTTGCCTTGGCCCACAGTAACAATTTTGGGCGGATTCAGGAAATAAAATACTATTGCGCAAACAGCTATCGCAAGCAAAACCGCAATGATTCCGCAGAGCACATATCTATTCATTAATGATCCCCCCTCTTTGCTCCGCCTTATATAAGCATGCAAACTCCTGTTTATGATTTTCTTTCTTTAGCTGCAACGCCTGTGTACATAGGGGACATGGTTAATTATTGATTCTGCTGCAAAACCCCCTAAGCAGTCATTGCGAGCGACCGCAGGGAATGCGGCCATCTGATTTTATCCTTATAAAATCGAGATTGCTTCGTCGCTGCCGCTCCTCGCAAAGACAGCAGAAAGGGTTTTGCAGCAGAATCATTATTTAACTATTTTATGCCGACTTTGCTTATTAAATCCGGTGCTTCCTTTTCCATCTGCGCCCCCTCAGGGCTTTAGCGATAAAACGACCTGCTCTTTTTCCGCGGCATCCACGCGGGTGCAGGCTTCCCGGAATTTAGTATACTCATCTTTTTTCACCCGCTTTACTTTGAATTCCAGTGCCCGGCTGCATTGCAAAGCATTTTTCTGCTTTATCCAGGTCCGTTCGTATTTAAACCATTTCGTGTCAATCACCAAATTCCCGGGCAGAGTGTCCACTTGATAATTCGCGGGCCAGTGATACGTCTGTTGCTCCGTATTGTTTACAGAAAATTCCAGAATCAGATCATACAAACGCTCACTCTTTTCAGTGTATATTTCTCCGGGTTTGTGCCCTCCCAACACTTTAAATCGCATTTTATTTTCTGACAAATGCGCAAAAGCCGGCACGTTAAATTGGTAGTCAATGCCCAGCGGCAGATTGATATTTTCCCAGTCCTTCACCTCGCATTTTTCAACTTTAGCGCCGGAAAGCTCCTGATTAATTTGTTTCTCTAAGAGTTCCTTGCGCTTACCCGGGATGCTGAATTCATGACGCAGCCAAGCTGCAATATATCCCTTGATTTCCAAGGACCCGGTCACCTGAATTTGACCCTCAGGCAGAATGATAATATTATCCCGGCTGTTCTGTTCCGGCATCGGCAGGACCGGCGTGCGGATAAATTCATAACCATTTTCTTGGATTACGAAAGCATCATTGTCCTGGGTATAATCCCACATGTCACCGTACGCTGTGTAATTAAAGGTAGGGTCCAGGAATAAAGGTTTTTCTTTATCCGGGAGCAAACATACTATCGCGTGATTGAACCATGAAAAAGGCAGGTCTTTCACCAGATGTCCTAAATTATTGGTTTCCACGAGGGCAAAATGCGCTGGAACATCAATTGCTCTCAACAGTGCGATCAGCAGCAGCGCTTTATCCTTGCACACGCCATAGCCATCCGCATATATATTCGCTGCTTTTTGCGGCTTCACTCCGAAGATCCAAGTGTCCCCGCGGCTCTCATAACGGATGTCCTGGGCCACAAAATTGTAGATACTGCGAATCTTGTCCTGCAAAGTCGGCTGGTTGGTGGTTAAAACCGCTAGTTTAGTTTTCAGAGCCTCGTCCAGTTCCATCTGGTCCTTAACCAGATTAGCCGCCCATTTGGCCATGAATTCCCAGGAAGGAATCGTAGAAATAAATACCCCTGCTGCCAGGTCCTGATACGCCGGCTGAAAAGGCTCGGAATAAATCGGCTCCATATTTTTTGCCCGCCAAATATGGACTTGCTCATCCGCCCTGGTCTTGGTGTGGTGCGCTATTTTCCCGTTAATATAAGTGTTTAGCTTCTGATTCTGCGGCAAGGCTACAACCCATTCAGAGTTTAACATTGGAGTGTCGCGGGCTTGAAAAGGCAGCTGGGAATAATAATAGCCTTGCAGCCATCCTCCGTAATACGCGTCGTAGGTATATTGGTATTCCATTATCGCCCCTGGTTCTACCGCGGCAAATACAATTTTACCGCCGCGGATATCCGTGGGTTCCACTTTTTTCCCATCGGCTTTAAGAGTATAGGCTTTCAGGATTTTCACGGAAGGATCATTTGGCAAATAAGCCGAGCCAAAAGCATCGCGGCCGGAATCCGTGAGAATTTTTACCAGCACATGCCGCATTTCGGAATAGGAGCCGTCTGCAAACACATGCGTAACCACCTGGTTCAGCAGGTGTGCGGCCGCGCATTTGGGGAATTGTTCAGGCACTACTTTCCTTTGCCGGATTTTTTCGCAGGTTTTCTCACTCCGGCCATATTGCTCAAAAATCTTGTCCTGGAAGGGAAATATTTTTTTGATGTATTCACGCAGCAACATGTTGTTCGGTTGGTACTGCAGGGATTTTTCCAGATTGGTCCTGGCTTGCGCTTGGTTCCCCTCATCGAAATTAATTCTGCCCAGCAACTCAAACGCCCTGGCGTGGGTGGGACAAAGTTCCAAGACCTGCTTGCAGGTCTGGATAGCTTTCTCATATTTTTTCCATTGCCGGTAAGTTGCGGCGATTTGCATATATAGATCCAGGTTCAGATCCTGAATCTTTAAAAGGGCTTGATAGGTTCGGACGACTTTTTCGTATTGACCTTGGTTTCTGTAAATGTGAGCCAAATTATAGTATGTCGGAGAGAAAGCAAATTGCTTTTTGAGAGCTTTCTGATAATAACCCAGGGCTTCTTCCTGGAAACCCCGCTGGGCAGCCCAGTAACCGGCTGCATTAAGGGCCCAGCTCAACTCCGGCCTTTGTTGCAAGGCTGACTGGCCCTGCCTATAAGCTTCTTCCCATTGGGCCTGGACTTCGTGATTCTGGCCGGTCCAAAGAATAGCTTCTACCTGTGCCGGCTTATTTTTTAAGACCCGCTTCAATTCCACCTCTGATTTCTTGTGCATTTTTTTTTCATAATAATATTTGGCCAGGCAGATACGGGCCTCACAATAATCCGGATCAATTTCCACTGCTTTTTGATAAGCAGCCAGTCCCTGGGTCGGCCGACCGCCCAAGAAATAAACCTCCCCGGCTTCCAGCCAGTAGCGCGCACCTGCCGGGTTTTGTTTCAGCAATCTTTCATACGCCCGGATTGCTTCCTCCCGTTGGTCTTCATTCTTATAATTACGCGCCAGATAATACAGGCTGCTTTCATCCTGAGGAGTTTTTGCCAGTCGCTCCAAGAGCTGTCTTGCTATCCCAACCACCTCCACCCCCTTTTGTCCGGATACTTGTTTCAGCCCGGTATAAAGCTTGGGATCCAGGGTATATTTCAGGTCTGTCAGCAGCACCCCTGCGGGATCCGTCAACCGCAAGCCGAATTCCCAGGCTCCGCCCCCTTGACAGACTTTAACCAGTATTTTATTCCACCCACAGCGGAGTTTAATTCCCATCACATGCTGTTCGGCTTGATAGCCTTTGTAGGTTTCATCGTTTAAAACCAAATCTTCATTAAACCAGATTTTCAGGGAATCATCGCTGCCGGTCCTGATAGCCGCTATTCGGTCCTCCGGCGAATACACATAGGTCAGCGCATACCCGGCAGTCCATTCCTGGGGGTAAAATACGCTATTTAAATCCACAATCCCGTTGTTCCGCACAGCACTGAGTTTTTGCCATTTCACCATGCCCCGCATGCCCTTATACGTCTTATTTAAATTGATCTCCTCTTCCGGCGCGTAGACTTCATCAAAACCCAATTTTTCCTGGTTCTCAAACGGACCGATCACCAGCCATTCCCGGATAAATCCCAGCTGGTCCGCAATCTCCCGTACTTTGTCCAAGCGGCCGGTTTCCAGATAAAGGGCGGAGAGCAATCTGGATTGATAATATTTCTGCAAAGCCGGAACCTGGGGATCCGCGATTTTCCTGGTTAAAACCGTTTCCAGTTGTTCCTGTTGCTGTGATGAAAGCCAGAGAGCATCGCGGTTGCTTTTTGAATAAATCACGCCCGGTAAATAAATGCAGTTTTCCACCCGGTCCTGTTCAAGCATGGCCAGCAAATGCGTAAACCCTGCGGCATAATCTCCCCGCATTTGATAAATATTCAGCAGCAATTCATGCGCCGCATAGTTGCCAGCCTCTTTTGACAATACTTTCCGGGCATACCGGATGGCTTTGGCATTGTTAGCCTTGTACAAATGTTCCATCCATGCCCGTTCAAGCAAACCCTGACTCTTGGACTGGCTGGTCCACGCTTTTATTGCCTGGTCAGCTCCTTTGGGTTCCGGATAAAGAGAACTGTTGACCGGCAATTGCCAGGCCAGGAGCAGTGTTGCCACTGCCAGCAAGTATGCGAAATAATTTTTCATGTCTTGCGCTCCTTAAATAAATTTACCGGTCAATGTGATTTTGTCGTTGCGGGTTTGGTTTCGATTTCGCAGGGGAGTGATTCATCACGCCCATTTTTCCAAATTTCACGCCCCTGTCTGTCACGTCTTTTTTGGGCGCGATAAATCGCGCCCAAACGGTATTCAATTCACGCGACCAAACGATATTCAATGCACACGCCCCTGCGTTATCCAATATCCGAATTTTCCAATTTCCAATATGATTTATTCATATTCGTATTATTCGTAGAGACGCCCAATTTGGGCGTCTCTACCACAATTCCGGATTTTTCAACGATGATAATGCCATGCACATGATTTGACACGCCAACTCCTCACCCTGCCACCGGCCCTTGGATCTTCACCCGGTCCGGGCCCACCATCTCTTTCAGCTTGGTCACCAGCCCGGCGTCCACGGCCGTGTTAAAGCGGCCCGGCAGTTTGGCGACTACCTCCTTATGCCGCCGGGTGGGAAGATGCAGGTATACCGGCGTAGCGCCTGTATGACTGCCTAATAGTTCTTTTAATCCTGCCAGCTGTTCCTCTCCCATGGCCAGGGGCAAGTGCAGATGCAGCCGCCGGGCCAGCCGGTTAAAAGCCTCGGATAAAGGAACTATATCCGTGGCAATAATCCGGTTCTCATCCCCGCTGCAATCCATTTTACCCACCACAAACAGCATGGCATCCTTGACCAGGTAATCTTTGTGGCTTCCCAGCAGGTCCGGCCAGACAATAACCTCGGTTAGTCCTTCAGTGTCTTCCAGGGAAAAACGCAGCATTGGTTCCCGGCGCTTGGTAGCGCTGTGCCGGACGCCAACCACTTCTCCACCGATTACCAGCTGACTGCCCTCGGCCAGTTTATTTAAAGTGCCAGTGGTAGCAGTGCTAAAAGTATCCAGCAAATCCTGGTGCTGGACCAGGGGATGACCGGTTAAATAAAAACCCAGGACCTCTTTCTCATGGGTCAGCCGAACTCTTTCCGGCTCTTCGGCAACGGCATCCGGAGCGACCGGAATATCCGGCCCCACATCCCCAAAAATGGACATCTGGCCCCGCTCTTTCTCTTCCTGCCATTTCTGGGCCGAAGCCAGGCATTGCGGCAGGTTTGCCAGCATGCCGGGACGGGATGGGCCTATGCTGTCCAGAGCACCGGCTTTAATCAGGCTTTCGATTACACGAGCATTCACAATTCTAAGATCAATCCGGTTGCAGAAATCCGTTAAGGTGGAATAGTTACCTTTGGCTTCCCTCTCCTGCCGGATAGCCTGAGCGGCATTGACTCCCACGTGACGGATAGCGGCCAGGCCAAAACCAATTTGGTCCTGATCCACTCTAAACCTTTCCCGGCCGGTGTTAACATCCGGCGGAACCACCACGATTTCCATGCGCCGGCATTCGGAAATATACAAGGCCACTTTATCGGTATTCTGCATTTCATTGGAAAGCATGGCCGCCATGTAAGCCTGCGGATAATTGGCTTTTAACCAGGCGGTTTGATAGGCCAGCAAGGCATAGGCCAGGCTGTGCGATTTATTAAATCCGTACTCGCCAAAGCGCGCTATCAGGTTAAATATTGCCTCTCCCGTATCAGCGTCAACCCCCTTGGCCTGGGCGCCCTGAATAAAATTATCCCGCTGTAGTTCAATAATTTCGGGATTTTTTTTGCTCATGGCCCGCCGCAGAATATCCGCCTGGCTGAAAGAAAATCCTCCCAGCCGTACCGCGATCTGCATAACCTGCTCCTGATAGACAATAGTTCCAAAAGTCTCGCCCAAAACACTCTCCAGTTCCGGATGAATATATTTAACTTGGACCCGGCCCTGCTTGCGCTGGATATAATCGTCAATCATGGCCATGGGACCCGGCCGATAAAGCGCTATCAACGCGCAGATCTCTTTCAGGCTTCGGGGTTTTAGCCGCCGGAGTAAATCCCGCATGCCAATGGATTCCAGTTGAAAAACTCCGATGGTCTGTCCCTCTCCCAGCAGATCAAAGGTTTTTGCGTCATCCAGACTAAGGCTCTCGAGTTCCAGGCGTTTCCCATTCTTCCAGGAAATCTCATCCAGGGCATCCGCGATAATAGTAAGGGTACGCAATCCCAGAAAATCCATTTTCAACAATCCCAGCCGCTCCAGGGATTCCATGGAATACTGCGTGCTAAGCGTAACGCCCGTACCTTCGTGGTTTCGCTCCCCTGATTCCTTCTCCGTCCCTTCCCCCTTTTCTTTACCCCGCCGGGCTTTGGTCTGGCACAAGGGCACCATCTCCAGGAGCGGATCCCGTGAAATTACTACTCCCGCGGCATGGGTCGAGGCGTGGCGCACCTGTCCTTCCAGGACTTGCGCGATATCCAGCAGGCGGCGGACTTTTTCATCCGTATTCATTTGAGTCTTTAGTTCCGGAACCATATCCAGGGCTTTGGCAAGCTTCATGTCCAGGGTGGGAGGAATCAACTTGGCCAGGCGGTCCACTTCCCCATAGGAATAATTCAAAACCCGGCCGACATCCCGAACCGCGGCGCGGGCCGCCATGGTACCGAAAGTTATAATCTGTGCCACGTTTTCCCGGCCGTATTTCTGCGTCACGTAGCGGATGACTTTATCGCGTCCAATATCTGAAAAGTCCACGTCAATATCCGGCATGCTGATACGTTCCGGATTTAAAAAACGTTCAAAGATCAATCCGTAACGCAGCGGATCTATCTCGGTTATGCCCAGAAGATAAGCTGCCAGCGAGCCGGCCACTGATCCCCGGCCCGGCCCGACCGGGATCCCCTGCCCACGGGCATACTGGATAAAATCCCAGACAATCAGAAAATAGGCCGCGTAACCCATTTTTCCAATCACCGCCAATTCCCTCTCCATGCGCCGTTGCTGCTCCTCATTGGGCTGGGCATAGCGCCGCCTCAACCCCTCCTGGCATAGCCATGTCAGGTAGGCGTCCAGTTCAGTGGGAGCGCCCTTCTCCCTTATCTGTGTCAACTGGGGGTGGATTTCCGGAGGAATAGGATAATGCGGCAGTTGGATACGACCGGCTGGAATCTCCAGGTTACAACGGCCGGCAATTTCGGTGGCATTGCTGCCGGCTTCCGGAAATTCGTGAAACAGGGATTCCATCTCTGTTCCTGACTTTAGGTAGAATTCGTGGGTAGGCAGACGCATGCGCTGTTCATTACTCAGGTTGGTCCCGGTCTGCAAACATAACAAAGCCTCCTGCGCCAGGGCATCTTCCCGGCGGAGGTAATGAACGTCATTCGTAGCCACCAGGGGAAGGTTCAATTCCCGGGAGAGATCAACCAGCCCACGGTTTACCTGACCCTGCCCGGTCAGATTTTGATCCATTAATTCCAGGTAAAAATTGCCGGGGCCGAATATTTGTTCGTATTCTTCGGCTGTCTGACGCGCCAGGGGAAGTTCGTCTTTTTGGATAAGCATGGGTATTTCGCCGTGCAGGCAGGCCGAGAGACCGATCAAACCCCGGCTGTGCTTGGCCAGAACCTCTTTATCAATGCGGGGCCGATAGTAGAATCCCTGGAGAAAACCAATACTGGAGAGCGCGACCAGATTACGGTAACCCTCCAAATCGCGGACCAGCAGGGTCAAATGGTAGGCAGCGTCCTTCATGCCGTGATGACTGCGTTTATCCCGGCAGGAACCCGGGGCAATATATGCTTCCATGCCGATAATCGGCTTGATGCCGTGCTTCAAGCAGGCATGGTAGAATTCAATCACCCCGTACATTGCTCCATGATCAGTAATGGCCAGCGCCGGCATTTTCAATTCACGCGCTCTTTGAATCAGGGCATCTATGCGGCAGGCGCCGTCCAGCAGTGAATAGTCGGTATGGACGTGAAGATGAACGAAATTTTTAAACGGCATGCTGTGTTCCCATCACTTGCATTATGATCTTACGGGAACGGGGACGGGTATCATGATCTATGACCACGATCTGCTGCCAGGTGCCCAGGGTAAGCTCTCCTTGTACTACTGGAACAGTCAGCGAAGGACCAATCAGGGCGGCACGCAGATGAGATCCGCCGTTACCGTCTCCCCAGGTACGATTATGCTCCCAATCGCGTTTCCAGGGCACAAGCTCTTCAAGCAGGGTTTTGATGTCCTCCACCAACCCGGGTTCATATTCCACCGTTGTTACCGAGGCCGTGGCTCCGGGAGTAAACACGGTGGCCAGTCCTGCCTGTACCCGGCTTTCACTAATCAAGGTTTTCAAAAATTCGGTAACATCTATGATCTGGTCGCGGCCTTGGGTCTGAACTGCCAGTTGGCGGGATAATACCGTCCATCCGCTTTCCATCTTTCTACTCCCACTCAATCGTAGCCGGGGGTTTGGAGGAAATGTCCAGCACCACCCGGTTCACACCCTGAACTTCATTAATAATCCGGTTGGAGACCCGGCCCACCAGTTCCCGGGGCAGGTCGGCCCAGTCAGCTGTCATAGCATCCACACTGGTCACAGCCCGCAAGGCAACCACATGCTCATAGGTGCGTTCATCTCCCATCACGCCCACGGTCTTTATGGGCAGGAGCACGGCAAAAGACTGCCAGAGTTTCCGGTAGTAACCGGCCTGTTTGATTTCCTGAATAAAAATTGTATCCGCCTGGCGAAGAATTTTCAGACGCTCCGGGGTCACCTCGCCAATAACCCGGATGGCCAATCCAGGTCCGGGAAAAGGCTGGCGCCATACCATATCCTCAGGCATCCCCAGGGCCAGACCTACCCGGCGCACCTCGTCCTTAAAAAGTTCGCGCAGAGGCTCCACCAGCTGGAAGCGCATATTCTCCGGAAGTCCGCCCACATTATGATGAGACTTGATTGTGGCCGAAGGCCCCTTGACCGAAACGCTCTCTATCACGTCAGGATAAATGGTTCCCTGGGCCAGAAAATCAAAATGCCCCAGCTTGGCGGACTCGCGCTCAAAAACCTCGATGAACTTGACACCTATGCGCTTGCGTTTCTCCTCCGGATCAGTTACTCCCTTTAAGGCGGTTAAGAATTCCTCCGCCGCGTCAATATACTTTAAATGGATATTATAATTCCGGTTGAAAACCTCGATGACTTTTTCCGCTTCTCCCGTGCGCAGTACGCCGTTATTAACCAGCATGCAGGTCAGTTGATCGCCCACGGCTTTATGAATCAGGGCCGCGGCCACAGCGGAATCTACTCCCCCGGACAAGCCACAGAGCACCCGGCCGGCGCCCACTTGCCGCCTAATCCGCTTGACCGTTTCCTCCACAAAGGACGCCGGGGTCCAGTCACCGCGACAGCCGCAGATATCCATAAGAAAATTCCGCAAGAGGGTCATGCCCTCAGTGGTATGTTCGACCTCAGGGTGGAACTGGAGACCGTAAATCGACCGCGTCTCATCCGCTATCGCGGCCAGGGCGGCGTTCGCGGTTTGGGCCACGGCCCGGAAACCGTGCGGCAAAGCCGCCAGGCCGTCGCCATGGCTCATCCAGACCTTGGTTTTCCCGGCCATCCCTTTAAACAGGGCGCAGTCCCGGGAAATCATCAATTCCGCAAAACCATATTCCCGCCGACAGGAAGGTTCTACCTTGCCGCCAAGCAGGTGGCCTATCAATTGCATGCCGTAGCAGATACCAAGCACCGGAATGCCCATGGTCAGTATCTCTTTCGCCATGATTGGGGCTTCATCCGTATATACTGATGCCGGGCCACCGGAAAAAATAATACCCCGCGGGGCCATGGCTTTGATCCGCTCTCCGGAGAGATGATAAGGATGAATTTCACAGTAGATATTTAGTTCCCGGACCCTCCGGGCTATCAACTGGGTGTACTGGGAACCAAAGTCGAGAATCAAAATAAACTCTTCCGGTTGTGCCATGACTATAACTCCTGCTCCTGGTTAGTGGTT
>DAOVYW010000249.1 GCA_030635415.1 Candidatus Firestoneibacteriota bacterium | reverse complement strand
CATGGTGGAAGTCGAAGGTTCGAGTCCTTTTCCGCCCACCATGAATTTCGCCTTCGGCGAAATTCAGAGCAGGTGAACATTAGAACAGTTGAACAATAGAAAGAACCAAAGCATTATATAAATAGGACGAATTAAAGTTTTAAACGGGAGGCAGTGGCGTGGATCAGCCTTTGACAGAGAACGCCCGGATATTAAAAGTTCAGCTTAGTATCCTGGTTTGCTTGCAGGAGCAGGATGGTAAGATTAATTATCAGCGTAAGCAGATAAAGAGCTTAAAGGAAAAAATTGAAGCGGAAGATGAAAAACTGTGGGAACAGAGGGAAGCCCTGGACGGCCGGAAGCGGGAATTAGAGCAGTTAAAAAAGGAGCGCCATGGTGTGGAACTCTCCTTTAAGGAAAAACAAGCGCTTATCCAGAAGCTGGGGGGACAGTTGTTCGAGGTGAAAACCAATGCGGCTTACAATACGCTCTCTTCTGAAATCAATCAGCATAAACAGGAGAACAGCCTTTTAGAGGAGCGGGCGTTGGAAATGATGATGGCGGAGGATGATTTGCTGGCCGGGATTGCTCAGGCTGAAAAAGTGCTGGCTGGGGAAGAGCAAAGAGAGGCGGCGTTAAAGGATGAAATCCAGAGGGAAATCAGTAACTGGGAGAAGGAAATAGATGATTTGCAGGCACAATGGAAAATCTCATCCCAAGAGGTTAAACCGGTTTATTTGGAACGTTATTGTCGTTTGCGGGATGCCAAAGGCGGCCGGGCCGTGGTTAAGATCGAGAATGATATTTGCGACGGATGTCGCATGGCAATCCGGCCTCAGGCCGTGATAGAATTGCAGAAATATCGTGAATTGCTTTGCTGCGATAATTGCGCCCGCATCTTATATGTTGAGTAATGTCTACCCGACGCTCCCTTTCCCCCGTTATTAAAGACGCCCGGCGCGTGCTTGGCATTGAAGCCCGGGCCATTAATGCCTTAATCCGGCAAATTGGCCCGAAGTTTGAAAGGGCCGTGGAGTTGATTTATGCCTGTCCGGGCCGGGTAGTAGTTACCGGTTTAGGTAAATCCGGAGTGATCGGCCAGAAAATTGCCGCTACTCTGGCTTCCACTGGCACTCCTTCTATTTTTCTTCATGCCGCCGAAGCGCTCCATGGGGATCTTGGTATGCTGGTACATGAAGATATCGTGCTGGCCATTTCTAATTCCGGAAAGACGGAAGAACTCGTCCGGCTGCTGCCCCAGATGAAACGTCTGGGGGTTGTTTTGGTGGCTATGACGGGTGACCTTTCCAGCGTCTTGGCTGCCCATGCTGACGTGGTGTTGAACGTAGGTGTGAAAGAGGAGGCCTGCCCGCTCGGTTTGGCGCCTACGGCCAGCACTACTGCGGTACTGGCTATGGGCGATGCCCTGGCAGTAGCCTTGATGAACCGGCGTCAGTTTAAACCTGAGGATTTTTCCCACCTGCATCCCGGCGGTGATCTGGGCAAGCGCTTGATAAAAATCAAGGATATCATGCATAAGGGCTCACATATTCCGCGGGTCCGGGTGAATTCCACGCTGGAGAATGCGATTCATGAAATGACGCGCAAGCGTTTTGGCTGCGTGGGCGTGGTGAATGACCAGGGACGATTGGCCGGGATTTTTACGGACGGGGATTTGCGCCGCTTGCTGGAGCGCGAGAAGATGATCGTGCCATTAATCATCCGGAAGGTCATGACCAGTAAGCCTATTGTTTTACGTGAAGATGAGTTGGCGATTAAAGCGGTCCGGGTCATGCAGGATAACCGTATTTTTGTTCTTCTGATAGTGGATAATAAAAAGCATCTTAGAGGGGTTCTGCATTTTTTGGATCTGCTGGATGCCGGGGTGGTTTGATGCGAAAATCTTCCCCGGAGGCAGCCCGTTTAAAGGACATACGTTTTTTAGTTTGTGATGTGGACGGTGTGTTAACCAAGGGGGACATTATACTTGATGCCCGGGGCGGGGAAATCAAGCAATTCTCGGCTCAGGACGGCCTGGGTTTAGTCATGGCCCGGTTAGGAGGCCTGCAAACGGCTTTTCTTTCAGGACGTCAAAGCCGGGTGGTGGATCTGCGTGCCAAAGCCTGTGGTGTCAAACTGGTTGTCCAGGGAAGCAAGCATAAAGTTCCGGCTTTTAAAGAGCTCTGCCGCCGGGCCGGTGTCCCGCATACCGCTGCCGCGTACATGGGAGACGATCTGCCCGATCTTCCGGTTTGTGAGTATGCCGGTTTATTTATTGCCGTAAAAAATGCCGTTAGGGAAGTAAAGCAGGCCGCTCATTACATAACCCGTGCTGCCGGAGGCCAGGGTGCCGTCCGGGAAGTAGTGGAACAAATCCTTCGCGCCCAGGGTACCTGGTCCCAGGTGAAAGCCCGAGTTCTTGGACGCACCAATGCAACGTATTAAAAATAGTTTAATCTATATAACTCTAAAGGGATTGAAATTCCTGGTGGGATGGCTGCCGTACCGGATTGCGCTTTCTCTGGGTGCTTTGCTGGGAGCGGTTTTCCATGCCTGGGTTCCCCGGGAACGGGAAAAAGCGAGCCGGAATCTAGCCCTGGCTTTTCCGGAT
>DAOVYW010000255.1 GCA_030635415.1 Candidatus Firestoneibacteriota bacterium | reverse complement strand
CGGTTTCCAAAAACCTTATGAGGAGTAATTCTGTTTACACAAAAAAAATGATAGACTCTAAAAGTATCCAAAAATAAATAGTGAATGTACTGCGACCCCGTGTCCAAAAAAAGAAGGAGCGTCGCGGCTTAAATGAATAATTGATGACGCTTGCGAAAATAGCTTCATTTAGGTGAGCATCCCCGGTGCTCCCATAAGGCGGATAGTATGCTGTCGAAATCTTTCATTCACATAAATGGAATAGGTCCACGCAAAGAACGATTACTTTGGGAGAGTGGAGCAACGTCATGGGATACATTGCTGTTTTCCGAATCGGCCATTTCTCTTCCAAAATCAATTAATCGCCCAATTCACGAACACCTGCATGAATCAGTAGCTTCATTGGAACGATATGACGGCGGATTTTTCGAAGAACGCATGCCAGCCTGTGAAATGTGGCGGCTCTACCCTGCGTTCAAGGAGAAAACGGTTTTTCTGGATATAGAAACGACCGGTTTATCTCCGGGAGCTGATGAAATTACGGTGATCTCGCTTTTTGACAGCAAGGGAGTCCGCGCCCTGGTTAAAGGAGAAGACCTAGCCGAGTTTCCACAGATTATCTCGCAATATTCCCTGCTGGTCACCTACAATGGGAAATGTTTTGATTTGCCCTTTTTGCATGCGCATTTTCCCCATTTCCAGAAGAAGTACGCACACCTCGATCTCAGATATCCGCTTGCTCGTCTCGGTTTTAGCGGAGGGCTTAAGGGAGTTGAACGAAAAGTTGGTATTCAACGTGAAGGTGCGTTGTCGCTTGTGGATGGTTTCATGGCCGTCTCGCTCTGGCAAGAGCATCAAAAAGGGAACCGGCAAGCGCTGGATACTCTGAGGCGTTATGCCCTTGAAGATGTGGTTAATTTGAAACCTTTGTTGGAGTTAGTCTACAATCGCAATATAAAAAGATTGCCAATCCGGAGTGAGGAAATCCAGCCGGAACCATTACCCCGAATTGATATTCCTTATGACGCGGAACTTATCAAGCGACTGGCGAGAGAATGGATATAGGCCTTGGGATCCGGGGACACCATAGTTGATTTTACTCTCAGCTTATCTTATGATGATCTGAAACATATCCGCAACGATTAATTTGCGCCAAATTTATTAAGGGGAATTCAATGAACGAAATTGCCCACATCAAGACTACCAAGCTGGCCATAAAAATCACCAACCAAATCATAGGTCCCTGCTTTACCGGTATCCCAGCGGCGCTGCTCGCGGCCTCCAGCGCCGATCCGGACCATTTCCAGGACGTGGAATTTGTACATGTCAAAGGAGGCCGGGATAACCCTCATCAGAGAGAATGGTGGGCCTTGGATGATAAGGCGCATTTTAAATCAGGGGGGATAAATCTTACGGCCTTTAATCACTATATTGACATCAAAAAGGGAACCGGCATATTTGATGATTATGATGGGTACAGTTATTATAGGGGGTCAGCGCATAAAGGGCAGTATCAAAAGGCCAGCCAGCTTACGCGGGGTTGGGCGCAGATTAGTGCCAAGCTCATGGGATTGAAAGTCGATGAAGGTATAAGTTACTGGTTAAATGATGAGTACGTTCACACGGCCGGCCGGCAATGGTATAAAGATTGTTCTCCGGTCTTAAGCAAGTATTCCTATCCTGAAGACTACGGGGTTTATGCCAATAAGCAAGCTGAGTTGGCAGCCAGATTTCCCCTGGCCGGAAGCCGGGGGAAAAAAGGACATGGTTTTCCTTATAGCGTTTTTATGCCGGTGGATAACCTGGCACGCTATTGGTTTGAGCGGTTCCGGAAATCCGGCCAAAAGCGGTTGGAATACTTAGGTCCGGTCATGCATGCCATTCAGGATGCCGGTATCCCTCATCATGCCGCGGGGTATAGCGGCAATTGGCATGTAGCATATGAAAAAGCGCTGGACAAACATATTAAAAGCGTGTACCGGGAACCGGATTTTCATTTACAAGTAAAAAAACTAATGGAGGAGTGGAATCGAGAAGACCCACGTCCCCCGTCAGGCGGACTGCGTTTGAGAGATCGGGGAAGAAAGCCGGCTATAAATTGGGAAATCCGGCAGTTGATCACTTGGCTGGCTTTGCATGCTTATCACGCTTATGCGAAGGATTACAACCATTTTAGCAAGGGTTTCAAAACTAATAACCAAAGCCTGGGACGGCTGTATATACTGGCTGCGGCCATGAGTGGGTTGGTGCTGTTAAAAGCCATAACCAGTCATACCCTCAAGACGGGAAAGCAAGGCCATCCCCGGTTAAAGAAACCGGGCCGGAAGAAAAGGGGCTCCTAGGGTTAGCATGCAGGGTTAAACATTGATTCTGCTGCAAAACCCTTTCTGCTGTCTTTGCGAGGAGCGGCAGCGACGAAGCAATCTCGAT
>DAOVYW010000097.1 GCA_030635415.1 Candidatus Firestoneibacteriota bacterium | reverse complement strand
CATTTGCAGGACTCCGCCCAATAGAGCTCCCCACGCCCAGCCAATAACCTGTTTTTCCGGCGTCATGCCAAACAAGGGGCAGATAAACACGCCCGTCACTATCATGGTCAAGTTCAGCATTACCGGCGCTAAGGCCGGTATGCCGAAGCGTTCACGGGAATTTAGAATACCCATCATAACCGCGGCCAAACTTATAAAAGCCAGAAAAGGAAAAAGAATCCGGGTCAAATGGATGGTAAGGCTTAATTTTTCGGGAACAGCACTGAATCCCGGAACAATGGCTCTAACCACGCCGGGAGCCCCGATTTCACCAAGCAGTACCAATCCCAACATAATAACTAGTATGGCATTGATCACAATTGAAACCAAACGCCAGGCCCTGGCTGTTCCCTCTTTAACCAAGGTGGCGGTAAAGGTAGGTATAAAGGCCGAAGATAACGCCCCCTCGGCAAACAAATCACGCAATAAATTGGGTATGCGAAAAGCCGCTAAATAGGCGTCATTGGCCATTCCCGCACCTAGAATAGCTCCTCCGATGCCGTCACGTACATATCCGAAAAGCCTGGAAAGCATGGTGAATCCGGAGATAATGCCTGCAGTTTTTGCCAGTTTTTCTCTGCGTATCATTGATTAAAATTCCCTCAAGACATTTTTACACCAAGATTTTTTTGCTCTTGAATTATGGTCTTAATGCCCTGCCCCGCCAGATCCATCAATTCATTCATTTGTTCGCGTGAAAAAGGAATTTTCTCGGCAGTTCCCTGGATTTCAATAATTTTTTCAGACCCGGTCATTACCACATTCATATCCACCTCGGCCCGGCTGTCCTCGGCATAATTCAGGTCTAATACCGGGTTTTCGTCCACTATCCCAACCGAAATTGCGGCAACATAATCACTTAGCGGCCATTCGGCTATCTTTCCACATGCCATTAAATGACGGCAGACATCATGCAAGGCCAGGTAGACCCCGGAAATCGCTGCGGTACGCGTTCCTCCATCAGCCTGTATAACATCACAATCCAAAATAATGGTTCGCTCTCCCAGCTTTACCATGTCTATAATAGCGCGTATCGACCTTCCGATCATCCGCTGTATCTCCTGGGTTCGTCCGGTTCTATTTCTTCCAGCCTCGCGTTGTATGCGGACAGGAGAAGAACGAGGCAGCATCCCGTATTCCGCCGTTACCCATCCCTGCCCCTTGCCGCGGATAAAGTGCGGAACATCCGGTTGAACCGTCGCGGTACATAAAACCTTGGTATGCCCGAATTCCATCAAAACCGCTCCCTCCACATCTTTTAAATAATTGCGGGTTATTTTCATTGGTCTTAATTCATTTGGTTGACGTCCATCCACTCTCATAATTTCATCTCCATTTAGTTATTTAATAATTATTAGCCATTCATTTTTCCCCATGGGTATACGTTATTTAACCATCCCATGAAAGCCTGAGATGCCACTCACAGGATGTAGGGGGCGTTTAATTAAACACCCCTACAACTACCGGATTCCCCATAACAAATATACTACTTGTTTTTCCCTGCTTTATTTCTACTCCTTCCGGACATTCAGCATCTCAACAAAAGCCTCCAGCCGCGTCTTGGTTCTGCTGTCCAAGGGGCCAACCCGGTCTCCTTCCAGAGTTAAAACCGGCAAAGGCAGCTGTTCGCGAAAAACCATATCCTCCAACTGGTGATGGCAAAACGATTGCACATAATGAATATAGCCGTCGAGCTTTCTGATCCGTGTCTGTTCCAATATGTCCTGAATACGTCCGGATAAATTATATGGATAGGTATAAGCCAGAAATTGTTCCAAAAGGTCTGAATGTTGATATGGCATGGCAAACTGCCGCGCGACTTCATGAAAAACAACGCTTGCGCCTTTTTCATCTAAAAATTCTTTTAAATCCGAAAAAACATCAGGTACCCCCAGCAAACCCAACCGCAGCATATTTTCCGGCGTTTTTTCCCGCCTTTCGGCCAGTATCTTTTCTAATTGTTTTTTAAAACATTCGGCGTCACCCAGAAAATCCGAACAGTTTAGCAGCGCGAATAAATTGTCCTTGCTTGAAATAGTATTCTCCTGCCAGGTTCTGCGATCTATCTCAAGCGCCAACTTCCGAATATCGTCCAGATGGGCCTTGGCTTGCAACACGTCATCCCATTGAACCCTGAAATAATCCATCAGCTTTTGTACTTCCGTGCGCAAGTTTCTTCGCTCTTTTCCGTGCGGGAATGCAAATGGTATAAATTGAACTCCTTGGGGCATCAAATTTTCAAGCATGGCAGCCATATGGGTACAATCCCCTTGCACTACACCTATAACCGTACGGATATTGGTATTTCTGATCAAGCTGTATATCCCCTTGACCCAGACGCATATATTGTGTGGAAGTCCTGAACGCTCCGCCTCATTTACCAAGCCCTCCGAATTGGCATTGGTAATAAACAAATTATTCAAATCCCTCGGTATTTTTCCGGCCGCGAATATAACCTCCACCGGAATCGTGGAAGTTATTCCGATAACCTCTTTTAAATCAAGCATTTTCAGAATCCCTTAATGTAATTTACCAAGCTGAATATTGTAATGCTAATTATTGATTCTGCTGCAAAACCCCCTAAGAAGTCATTGCGAGCGACCGTAGGGAGTGTGGCAATCTGATTTTATCCTTATAAAACCGAGATTGCTTTGTCGCTACCGCTCCTCGCAAAGACAGCAGAAATGGTTTCGCAGCAGAATCATTATTTAATTCCCATCAAATGGTGAACCTGTGGAATTACCCTGGCTCTGGGATTACTTTTTAAAGCCTTTTGCGACAAAAGCTCCAATACTCTTTGATTTTTTATAGACTTCCATTGTTTTCCTGTAACCGGCTGCAGGATAAAATCCCATTCCGGCCGGCATTGCCTGGCCAGTTTGGCAACGGCTTCTATTTCCCCAAGCATGCTTAAGGGGCTTATAACGGCCTTAATACAGCCGGCTGTCCAGGTCAGGGAGGATAAAAGCTTATCATACTTTTTTAAGCCCACCGCATAACCGCAAGCCGATTTCAGTTTAATATCTACTGCTATAAAATCAATATATCCCTTCAGCCGGGCCGAATTCAGCGGGCTTAAGCCGTTGGTTTCCAGAAATATGCTCATTTTGGGAAAGCGGATTTTAAAAAGCCGGGTTACTGCTTCCAGAAATTTTGGCTGTTCAAGGGGTTCTCCGCCGGTAATCGCCAGACTATGAAACGGGCCGGCTTGTTGTATGATCCCCTCCAGATAATCCACGGTCTCAACCACGGAAACCGGATTTTTCAGCATGGTCGGCCGCAGCCCGGATTCCGGCCCGTAGAATTTCCACTGCTTCAGACGTGCCGGTCTGGCCCACCGGGTATCACAGTATTGGCACTTTCTTTGGCATCCGGCTAAACGCAAAAAAATCTGGCGCACTCCCAGCCAGGAACCCTCTCCCTGATGACTGACAAAAAGTTCTGCTAAAAACCCTGCTTGGTTATTCATAATATCGTATAAAAGACCGGGGCGATTCCCAAACCGTTACGGCTTTAATTTGAATCTTTCGAGCTTTGATTTTTTCCCGGCATTTAGCATACAACAAACGGGCCAGATTTTCCGAGGTGGGATTCATTCCTGAGAATTCCGGCAAGTCATTCAGCATTTTATGATCATACTCATCCAACATCTCTTTTAGCATAGCCTTTAGTTCCACAAAATCTATAGCCAATCCGATTTCGTCCAGCTCACGAACGGTCACTTCCAAGCGCACCTTCCAATTATGGCCATGCAGATTTTCGCACTTCCCCTGGTAACCCTTTAATTGATGAGCCGCGGATATTTCCTGCTCAACCACTACATCAAACATACAATTCCTCCCTAATCCGGAGCGTAAGATATTAGCTATTCGCTTTCACGTCCGTGAATATTTCCTGCTGACTTTTCTATGCTTCCACAGGATGTAGGGGCGTTTAATTAAACGCCCCTACAATAAATACCATAATTATACCGTGTGTCACGCAACTGTAGGGGCCGGCTTCCATGCCGGCCCGCGGATTCCTGGACACGCAAATTCATGATTGGGCGGCCACAGGGAGCCGCCCCTCTACAAATTCACTCTTTGTACATTATCCAGCCGGCGTCCCATAATATATGTCCCCACCCGCAAAAAAGGCGCGGGAACATCGGTAACTAAAAATTTATGACGTCCCGGAGAGGAAGCCGGTTTTCGCAGGTTTTTTTGTTCCAGTGTATTTTTCAATTCCCGGGCAACTTCCTCGGCCGAGTCAATAATCCTGATTTCTTTTCCACATACCCTGCTCAGGGCCGGCTTCAAGGCCGGATAATGCGTACACCCTAAAATCAGGCGTTTAATATTCTTTTTAAGCAAGGGATCCAGGTAGGCGTTTATTATACTTATGGTAATGGGGCCGGTCAGCCAACCCTCCTCAACCAAAGGCGCTAATAATGGACAAGCCGCGGAAAACACCCGGCAGTTTTTTTTTAGCCGCGATAATGTTCTGGCATAGGCTTGGGACTGGATAGTCGCAGAAGTGCCGATCACGCCGATGGCGCCATGCGGATTTTCATGCAGCGCGGCCCGGGCCCCGGGCTGAATAACCCCAATAACAGGCAGCAATATCCTT
Organism: Candidatus Firestoneibacteriota bacterium; assembly: GCA_030635415.1. GTDB lineage: Bacteria > Oederibacteriota > JAAXVQ01 > JAAXVQ01 > JAUVAV01 > JAUVAV01. Next base: position 3,843 of record DAOVYW010000097.1, on the reverse strand, counting down.
TTACGCAAAGCCGGTAGTACCAAGGCCGAGGCCGTATTGCAAGCTATTACCAGGGCCTTGATCCGGTATTTTAAAAGCTTTTCCACTCCCTCCAGCGTAAAGCGGATAATAGTCTCCCGGGCCTTACTGCCATAAGGCGTTCTGGCCGTATCTCCGAGATAGACCATATTCTCGTCCGGCAGCTGTCGTTGTATTTCCTTAACTACGGTCAGTCCGCCTACTCCGGAGTCAAAAATCCCGATCGGCGCATCCGGGCCAATTCGCCCGCTTAACGCCATTTACGGTCACTGCGCAGCTTATATTCAATGGAATCCAGCAAAGCCTCCCAGGACGCCTCTATAATGTTAGTCGAGACCCCCACAGTTGCCCAAACCGCTCTTTCATCCCGGCTCTCAATGGATACTCTGACATTCGCGCCGGTTCCGCTTTTAGATTCCAGCACCCGAACCTTGAAATCAACCAATTGCATCTTCTTCAGGCGGGGATAATGCGGCTCCAGAGCTTTACGGAGGGCGTTATCCAAAGCATTTACCGGACCATCTCCTTCAGCCGCAGTATGTACCTGATGGTTATTGATATCCAGCTTGATAGTCGCCTCTGTGACCAGCTTATTTTCACGGCGTTCCACGATTACGCGAAACCCATGCAAATTAAAAAACGGCCGGTGTTGTTTCAGGCTTTTTTCCATCAGCAGGCGGAAACTGGCATCTGCTCCTTCAAATTTATAACCGCTATGTTCCAGGTCCTTGAGCTGTTCGATTATCCGCCGGGCCTCCTCGGAACCGGGTTTGAGTTTCACTCCCATCTGCTCCGCCTTGAACAGCACTGAAGCCACCCCAGCCTGCTCGGAAATAATCAGGCGCCGTTCATTTCCCACCACTGGAGGGAAAACATGTTCATACGAAACCGGGTTCTTGCGAACCGCATCCACATGCAACCCCCCCTTATGGGCAAAAGCATTCAGTCCCACAAAAGCGCTGTATTCCCGCGGAGGCACATTGGCGATTTCCGAGATAGTCCTTGAGACAACGGTTAATTTCTTAATTTTATTAGGCGGCAAACAGAGTTTACCCATCTTCAACTGAAGATCGGGTATTACGGAACAGAGATTCGCATTACCGCAGCGCTCACCATAGCCATTTATGGTACCCTGTACCATGCCGGCACCAGCCCGAACCGCGGCCAGTGAATTGGCCACTGCCAATTCACTGTCATTATGCGTATGTATCCCTATCGGCGTTGCTACCCGGGCCTTACTCTCAGCGGTAATGCGTTCCAGTTCCGGGGGCAAAGTTCCGCCATTGGTATCGCAAAGCACAATCCAATCCGCTCCGGATTCCGAAGCCGCCTCCAAGACCTGCCGCGCGTACTCCGGATTGCTGCGATAAGCGTCATAAAAATGCTCGGCATCGAATAAAACCCTTTTTTTCTGGGATTTCAAATATGCCACACTATCCCGGATTACCTCAAGATTTTCCTCCAGGGATATACGGAGAACATCGCGGACATGCAAATCCCAGGTTTTACCCACAATTGCTATGCTGCCAGTCCCGGCGTCCAGCAGCGATTGTATGGCCGGATCCTGATCAACTTTCAGCTTGGCCCGACGGGTACTGCCAAAAGCCACTAACTTAGCCTTCCGCAGAGGATGCTTTTTCATGCGTTTGAAAAATTCCAGGTCCTTGGCATTCGAGGGCGCAGGATATCCGCCTTCAATATACTCCACTCCCAAATCGTCCAGCAAATGGGCAATCGCCACCTTATCCTCCACGGAAAAGGTGATTTCCTCGGCTTGCGAACCATCTCTCAAGGTAGTATCATATATATGTATTTTAGACATTTTTCCCCCTCCTTGACCACCATCGTGATCTCTCTTAGTAAGAGCGTCTCTCATAAACTTTTTCTTCCAGAAATTAAATTCCCAGGAGAGTATAACAAAAGCCGGAGCAATACGTCAATGACAAGAATTTGGTAACATATCAGTAAGAGAACTAACACTTTATATCCTCTCCACTCGAGGAGTCCGACAGGCTGCTAGCGTTTCCAGGTCACCCGTATAAATTTATCCTCTTTAGCATAATGGAAATCCAGATCTCCCTCATAGGCATGAAACAATGCTTCCCCAATACGACGAGGGAGATGATTGTCAGTGAAGGTTATTTTTATGCAACCGTTCTCTTCCACAATTTCCATTATGCGGTGCAGGGGATGCTCCCGCTTAGCGTTGGCTTCTTCATTCCGGCACAAGTTCAATATCTCACTCTTATGTCTTCTCAGGAAATCTCCGCTTAAAGTTAAAACCCCCTCAGGAAATTTGTCTTTGATTCGCCGGCAGGCAGGACAAACCAATTTATGCGCTTCGGAGGGATGCCGGACCCATCTCCATTGTCCATTCTCGAAAACCGCCTGACACTTCGGACAGATTGTTGGCTCCGGCAATTTCAGACGCGATTTATAGGTATCATGACAAGATTCTTTTAAGTTTCTGTCTTTTCTCTTTTCACGGAACACAGGTCCTTTCATGATAACACCTCAACAAGTTGAATTTATAAACTCTCTCTACTAACTTAGACCCCGATTTTTCCGTAATTTCAGAAATTATCCCCCATAAATATATTCTTGATTCTGCTGCACCCCCCCCCTACGAAGTCATTGCGAGCGACCGGAAGGGAGCGCGGCAATCTGATTTTATCCTTATAAAATCGAGATTGCTTCGTCGCTGCCGCTCCTCGCAAAGACAGTAAAAGGGGTTTTGCAGCAGAATCATTCTTCAAAATACATTATTCCGAGCCTTTCACATATCATCCTGGACCACAGACGAGAGATCATTATATTTACTCAAAAACCTGGTCATATAGGAGTATCACCCCTTATATTTAGAGATGATTAAATATTTGGTAGTCAATTAATTTAGTTTATGATAGTTTCTAAGCAGAGAACCCCGGCAGAACAGAGCCTGTAGGTATGCATCTGCCTGAAGCCTAAACCGGAGGCGAGCTAATGCGCAGTTATACCACCTATATGAATTTCAACACCAAAAAACACCGGGAATACATCAATATCACAGCCGAAGTGGAGAAGGCGGTAGAAGCCTCTAAGGTGCAGGAAGGTATAACACTGGTTTCTGCCATGCATATCACGGCCGGCGTGTTTGTCAACGACGCGGAATCCGGACTCTTAAACGACATTGATGAATGGCTGGAGCGGTTGGCACCTTTTAATCCCAACTATCGCCATCACCGCACTGGGGAGACCAATGGCGATGCCCACCTAAAAACCCTACTTATTCACCACGAAGTCATTCTGCCCATCACCAAAGGACGATTGGATTTAGGCCCCTGGCAGCAGGTTTTTTACGCGGAATTTGACGGCCAGCGTCCCAAGCGGTTGGTGATTAAAGTGATGGGGGAATAAGCGTTGCTTATTCTTTATTATGACACACTAGAGCATAGGGCCCAACACCATCAAACCTAAATATTGGCAAGGAATTATTATTAAAGAAATTATTACTAATTCTAATCTCTTCTGCCTTTTTGCTTATGCTCTTTATTCAGCTGGCAAAGTAAACGCCAAGTCATACCGCCTAAAATCAGCACTGCCAGCAGCATAATCAGCCAAACCATCCATTCCTGCCAGTTAGTCGGCAATAGCGGCGGTTTTAATTTCGCTTCTCCACCCAATACGATTTCTTCTCCCAGCTTGGCTGATTTAATATCAGCCGGTTTCACACTCTTTACCAAGCCGCTCAAAGTATCCTCCAGGGGTTGAACCGATACGCTGCCATAAGCCAATTTAAACGGCCCTTTTCCGCGAGCCATAAATAACAGTTTATGCGGAAAGTAT
>DAOVYW010000084.1 GCA_030635415.1 Candidatus Firestoneibacteriota bacterium | reverse complement strand
TAAAGAAATCAGAGCTATAGTTTTGCGCGCGTTGGGAGACCCTTTTTGCCTGGGTATGGACCTGGCAGAGCTGCAGTCCATGGATCAGGATTATACCATTGCCGAGAGGACGATCGCATTATATGTGGAATTATTATCCGGTATTTATAATGCCCCGCAACCGGTAATCTGTTTGGTCCAGGGAGCGGTCAAAGCCGGTGGAGTTGGCCTGGTGGGGGCTTGTGATATCGTATTAGCCACGGAAAAAGCCTCTTTTGAAATGAGCGAGGTGATCTTAGGCTTGATTCCCGCTAACGTTCTGCCTTTTGTATATTCGCTGCGATTACCCCCGCAAAAACTCCGGTATTTGATTTTAACGGCTAAAAAAGTAATGGCGGACGAAGCGCAGCGGTTAAATCTGATCGATGAACTTGTTTTAGAGACGGAGCTGCCCCAAGCCGTAAAAGCAGTAATAAAAAAAATCTTCCGTTCCTCGCCCGCGGCCCTGGCGGAAACCAAGCGCTTTACCCAGAAGCTTTTTGGAAAAAAAACCGAACAGGCTACTCTGCTGGCCAGGGAAAAATTACTGGAAATGATTAAGAATCCGGAAGTCATTAAAGCTATCCGGGCCTTTAATGACGGAGATATGCCGCCATGGTTTGGCAAATATAAACCGGAAAAGCCTTTAGTGATTCAGGGGGAAGTATGAGTGGAATAATTAAGCTTGAAGTTAAAGATAATGGCATAGCGTATTTGAAAATGAAGGATGAAGCGAATAAAAACATATTTTCCGATGATTTTATTCGTGAATTAATTACCGGCATAGATGAGTTGGAAAACAACTATCAACCCAAAGTCCTTATATTATCCGGATTACCGGAGGTTTTTTCCGGAGGGGCGGAAAAGCAGAATCTTCTGGATCTGTGTGATGGAAAAATACATGTAAAAGATCTATTGATTTCCGAACGGTTGGTTAACACGCCTTTTCCTGTTATTGCAGCCATGGAAGGCCATGCCGTGGGCGGCGGGTTTATTATGGCTGTCTGTTCTGATATTGTTATTGCCGCGCGCGAGAGCCGTTATGGAGTGGTTTTTATGGCTCTGGGTTTTACGCCGGGAATGGGATGCACGCGGCTGCTGCCTGAATTGGTGGGGGATTTTGTTGCCAATGAGATGATGTATACCGGGAAGGCTTACAAAGGAAGAGAACTGGCCGAGAAAAATACCCAAATTAATTACATTTTACCTCGGACCGAAGTTATGGCTAAAGCTGAAAATATTGCCTTGCAAATTATTGAAAAAAATGTAAAATCCATCCAGCTATTAAAACATGCCTTAAACGCGAAGAAGAAGAAATTACTGATTGAAGCCAGGGTCCAGGAGGATTTTATGCATAAGTTAAGTTTTGCATTTCCCGAGACCAGGAAAACTATCGAAGAAATCTATAGAAAGTAGGGAACTAGGAGCTTGAGTATTTAGTGCGAAATTCAAGTATTCCTCTCCCATTTGTGTTACTTTGTCATTCCGAACGAAGTGAGGAATCTCCACGAAAACACTTAATTTTAAAGGGCGTTTGGAGATTTCTCAGCTTCGTCTCGAAATGACGAATTTCGTGAAAATGCTCAAAAATAGAGTTATGACACAGCCTCTCGAGGGAGAGCCCCCAAGAAGTCATTGCGAGCGACCGTAGGGAGCGCGGCAATCTGATTTTTTCCTTATAAAATCGAGATTGCTTCGTCGCTGTCGCTCCTCGCAATGACAGCGAGTGGGGTTTTGCAGCAGAATCATATAACTGAAAAGTAAATTTTCAAAAGCGGAGTGATTTAAAAATATGCTTCCAATTAATCTGGAAAATAAAGTTGTTTTAATAACCGGCGGCACAAAGGGGATTGGGTTAGCTGCGGCTTTGCAATTTGCCCGGGCCGGTGCCAGGCTTTATCTAACTTATAAATGGGGTTCAGCAGACGCTGAACAACTTTATGGGCAATTCAAAGAGATTAACGCGATAAAACCTGTTTTAATAGAAGCAGATGTTTCTCAGGATGAAGATACAGACAAATTACTGGCGGAAATTTCAAAACGAGAAAAAAGTATTGATATTTTTATCAGTAATGTAGGTTTTGCCCAGAGAACCATGTCTTTGGATGAGTATAAGAAAAAATCATTATTTAAAACCCTTGAATATAGTACCTGGCCTCTGATAGAATACACACGCAAAATAAAGCGGCAGTTTAACAGTTATCCCCTCTATATTATAGGCATATCGAGTGACGGCCCGGATCATTTTTATCCCGGATATGATTTTGTAGCTGCTTCCAAGGCTTTACTGGAGTTTTTTGCCAAGTATCTCTCGGTCCATTTGTTCGCGGAAGGGAGCCGGGTTAATGTTATCCGGTTTGGCACGGTAAAAACCGAGTCATTCTCAATGATATTTGGGGAAGAGTTTTTTGATTATGTTAAAAATCATGGGATTCCGGATGAAATGATACTTACCCCAAAAGAGTGTGGTCAGACAATTTTGGCCTTGTGCAGCGGTCTAATGGATGCTATAAACGGACAAATTATTACAGTAGACAAAGGTATGCCTTTTCGAGATAATTTGATGATGCAATATCTATCGCGGGATAAAGAGCAATAGCAGGAAAATCCTGGGAGTAATGTGTTTATGCAGCAGCCGCAGGTTGAAAGCCGCGGCTGCCAAACAGTATCACCGGAATGAAAATATAACCAATACCGGAAAAAACAAGGAGAAGCAAATGGATAAAGAGAAGATATACGCCGTAATTAAGAAGCACATGCTGGAAAACCTGGAGGATCTAAATGAATCGGATATTGATCCTCAGAAATCCATGAAAGACTTTGGCGCGAACAGTCTGGATATTATCGAGGTGGTTTCCTGTTCGATGCGTGAATTGAATATAAAAATTCCCCGTTCGGAATTGGCGGATATCAATACCATTGATGAGCTGGCCGACAAATTTATGACCAACGCCTCGGCCGGCGGGATTAATGCCAAATAGTACTTGTTGCGGACGCATAGTTTCTTAGCTTTGTCCTTCCGAACGTAGTGAGGGATCTTCAAGCAAACGTGTGAATTATCAGGTGGCAGGGAGATTTTTTGTCTGCCTGTCTGTCCTGCCCGATGGTTTAGTCCAGGGGAAGGTTCAGTTCCGGCGGCTCAGAATGATAAAACGCGGGGAGCCCGCTAAAAACAGCTTTCTGAAACTGAAACCAAATAGAAAGAAGCGATTACGCGTAATTATATTATCATTAAAGGATATTCATGGAAGCTCCACTGAAATACAGTTTGGCTGATTTTCAATACAATGATAATCCGGATGTACTGGCCCCTCCGGATGAGTTTGAAACCTGGATTAATGATCCGAGAGTAAATTATTGTTTCAGTTTTTTTGAGCAGCAATTATTACGGACACCTAAAACCACAACTCAAATTCTCAGCAATCTTGACCATGAAAAACGGAAAGTCATTAATTTAACTTCATATAATTATCTCGGTCTTTGCTCGCATCCCGAAGTCATACAAGCCGCGCATGAAGCCCTGGATCAATATGGTATGGGAGCTGCCGGTGCGCCGCTATTATCCGGCACTTTTGACTTACATGTTAAGTTTTCCCGAATGCTGGCTGATTTTAAACAGAAAGAGGACTGTTTGCTTTTTTCCAGCGGTTTGAGCGGAAACCTGGGTGCAATACAGGGAATTCTGCGTAAAAACGATTTTTTTATTTTGGATGAAAAATGTCATAAAAGCCTGGTGGATGGAGGGACTTTATCCGGGGCTAAGATGCTCTTTTTTGAGCATAACAATATAGAATCTTTAAACCGGATGCTGGAGAAATGCAAGGGAAAACGAGTATTAGTGGCCGTGGAAGGTGTTTATTCCATGGACGGGGATTTGGTCAAGTTAAAGGAAATAGTAGAAGTCTGCGATCAATATCGAGCCGCTATTTATATCGATGAGGCCCACTCCACCTTGATGTTCGGAGCCCATGGCAGGGGAGTAGCTGAACATTTCGGGCTGGAACACAAGATGGGCGTGACTTTTGGTACGTTTAGTAAATCTTTTGGCGGGGTGGGCGGCTTTATCTGCACGAACGCGAAATTAACCCGTTATCTTAAATGCTATTCATCACCATATCATTTTTCTTGCGCGCCTTCGCCGGTAATAGTTGCCGGCCTGATGAAAGCGCTGGAAGTGGCCACCCGGGATTCAACCTTGCGCGATAAACTCTGGGAAAATGTTGATTATCTAAAGAAAAATCTCTCGGATTTGAAACTCGATCTCGGAAATACCGAGTCGCATGTAATCCCGATTATTATAGGCTCCTCAGGTGAGAAATTATTCCAGATGGCCACGGAGATTCAGAAACGCGGTTTGTTTTTACAACCCGTGGATTTTCCGGCGGTTCCGGCCCAATCCCGAAGATTCCGAATATCTGTTTCTTCCCAATTAACCAGGGCCGAGATGGACGAAGCCTGCAATATCATAGAAGATGTTGTGGTTAAAGGGTTAAAGATGTAAATGGATTATGCTGAAGTTTTAAGGACCTCTCGCAAAAAGCCCCTGGTGGATGTGGATACTATCTCAGAAAAAATCTCATACCACCGGGAAACCATAAAAAAAATCATTCCTCATCGTGAACCATTTCTTTTAATTGATCGCTTAATCGGCCTGGACTTGCATCAGGGTATAATTTTAGGTTCCCGCCGAATATCCGAAGACGATCCGGTTTTTCAGGGGCATTTCCCGGATTTCCCCATCTATCCCGGCACCCTCCAACTGGAAATGATCGGCCAGGCAGGATTATGTCTCTATTATTTCATGACTAAACAGCAGTTGTACGTCGAGGAGCAGGCTAAGCCGGTGCCGGTAAGAGCGACTAAAGTATTAGGCGCGTATTTTTTAGAGCCGGTTATGCCCGGGAAAGATGTTCTGCTGGCGGTTAAGAAACTTGAACAGGATGATTATTTCGGCACTGTAGTCGGCCAGGTTATATCCGAGCAAAAAGTTTGCAGCGTCTCGATTAATGAAGTCTGTTTTCTGGAATAAAACATGGCTTTTTTCTCTCGTCCGGCTCAATTATTGGTGGCGCGTGATATTCACCTGGTAGGAACGCATATTTTAAAAACCATCACAGCGCTTAGACCGGGGGAAAAACGCGGTATAACCGGCGCCAATTTAAAACGGCAAAAAGAATACGCTACCGGCCGCTGGTGCGTCCGGCAAGCGCTTGCGAAATTAGGAATACCACCGCAACCCGTGTTGCGGGGAAAAGCGGGTGAGCCCATCTGGCCCTCCGGAGTTTGTGGAAGTATTTCTCATACGACCGGCGCCTATTGCGCGGTGGTTGCTTTTTCAGACAAATACCGGGCTATTGGTATTGATATTGAAAATACCCATAAGGAAATCAGCCGCAGCGCGCTGGAACTTGTTTTGAATAAGGATGAAACGATATGGCTTCATAAAGCGAATAGTGAAAGCCGGAAATATGAAAAGCTAATATTTTGCGTCAAAGAAAGCGCCGGCAAATTATTCTATCCGATAATAAAAAAAAAGCTATCCTTTGAAACTGTTTCTGTTTTTCCGCCGTTAAGGGAGGGCGAATTCACCTTTTTACTAAACGAAAATTTAAGTTGCGATTTCCGGAAGGGGAGTCAATACTCGGGCTGTTATTTTACTAATGACGAATGGATATTTACGGTGTGTGCCATAAGTTATGCAAATCAGGGGTAGGATCCAGTTAGCTCCTGGTGCGGAAAGACAAATTAAGCTCGTCATCCCGGCGGAAGAGGCTGTGACATAATGCCTGTTTTAGAGATTGCTTTGTCGCTTATACGCTCCTCGCAATGACAGAAAATCCTTTAAAAACAGTCATTGCGAGCGACCGAAGGGAGCGTGGCAATCCGGCTTAAGGCACGCCGGAATGACGGAACCACAGGGAAATAAAGAAAGCTTTCCGCAAGCGGAACTAACTCCGAATTAAAGGAGGCCTAAACATGAAACACTTTAGGGTTTTCTGGTGGTTGGCAGTGGTTTTAATTTTCACCGTAACGCCTGTCCTGGCCATGCCGGATGGTTGGACTAATGATAAGCGTCTTACCAGTAATTCCGGACAATCTCTCTATCCCTCGGTTACCTGTGATTTGATCGGCACCACGGTTTACGCGGCCTGGATGGATGATCGTAACGGTTATTGGGAAATTTATTTTTGCCGGAGTTTTGACCGGGGGAAAACCTGGTCAACGGATACGAATATTACCAATAATGCCGGAGCTTCAACCTCTCCATATCTGACCTGGCAAGAGCCCAACATACTGCTGCTAACCTGGCTGGATTACCGGGGAGGATCAGGGGATATTTATGGCATGCAGAGTATGGATGACGGGTCCACCTGGACGGATTTGTCGGGGAATCCCGGCCAGACAACTAATATATCCAATCGCGGCAATCCTGCAGTATCATTCAGCCGTCCCCGGGCTACCATGAATCCGCTGGGAATTCACGTGGTTTGGGCGGACAATTCAACCGGGAATTCACTGATCTATTACCGCAATGTGGCATTTCCTCCTACGGTGTGCATAAAACCCGATTCAATAAGCGCGACATTACCGGCCATTGCCTGCCGCAATTATTCCTGGCCTCCCCACAACAACGATCTTTTTATAGTTTGGGAAGAAGGCAGCGGTCCGAACAGCAGCATATACTTCACGCCAAGCCAGGATGCCGGCCTTACCCGTATTGATGGCAATTACAACCCCGGCTATGATGATATAAGTCACAAATTCGGCAGCAGTACTGCGCGTCATCCGGATGTTTTCGTATGCGGAGATACGGCTGCCGGCGTGGATGTGGCCTTTCTGGATGACCGCCAAGGCTCTGATCAGGTGTATTGGGAGGCCGGCCGTTTGAATCCTACGCCTACGCCTATATCCTGGGATAGCGGTTTCATGGGAATGGGAGCCGCCCCCAACACTATAACCACTACGGCTATTACTCCCCAATGGCTCTCTGTAAGTCCCCGGGATGGATCGCACCAGAGTATTATTTGGCAGGATAACCGTGATTCCAATAACGAAATTTATATTTGTGAAGGCATGGGCGGCGGCGCTATAATGTTTACCCCGCCGCAACGCTTAACCTATGATGGGGCTGATTCTATTCTTCCGGCAATTATTAGCAATGATGCGTTTGCCGCCTCGGGACCGGCTGAATACCATGTGGTATGGTCGGATAACCGGGACTCGAATTATGAAATATATTACAAGCGTTCCGATATTATCGGACCTGACAGCATACAGGATTTAGCCGCCGTTGCCGGAAGCCATCCCGGGGAGGTGGATTTAACCTGGTCCGCGCCGGATGATAATATCTGTGTCCGGGCCATTTGCTATGATATTGGACATGATGCCGACGCTATTGGGAGCCTGTTTGAGTACAGAACAGAGGCCGTCAAAATTCCGCAAAACCTTACGCCGCAAAGTCCCGGGCAGACCGAGAATTTTACTGTAACCGGCTTGACGCCTGGCAATGCATATTTCTTTGCCGTTATTTCAGTGGATGAAGCGGGTAATAGTTCCACCGTATCCAATAGTCCCTCAGCCTCAGCCTGTGGGACTTTTACCGCGACCCCGACTTATTCACATTCGCCTACCATCACAGTAACGCCAAGTATTACTCCGACCGGAACCATAACCTTGACGCCGACGGAATCCGGCACCTATACGTCTACGCCAACTATTACTCTGACCGGAACCATAACCTTGACGCCAACCGAATCCGGCACCTATACGTCTACGCCTACTATTACTCAGACCGGAACCGTGAGCTTGACGACGACGGAATCCGGCACCTATACGTCTACGCCTACTATTACTCAGACCGGAACCGTGAGCTTGACGCCGATGGAATCCGGCACCTATACGTCTACGCCTACTATTACTCAGACCGGAACCATAACCTTGACACCGACCATTACCTCCGCTTCTCCGAGCTCCCTGGCAGGCGCTGAACTAAAGGCCTATCCCAATCCCGGAACCAAGAAAATCACTTTTAGCTATTATTTGGAAAAGCCGGGACGTGCCGTCTTCAACATTTACAATATGTCCGGGGAAAAAGTTGTTAAGCTTGAGGAATCGAAAAATGAGTATGGTACTATGGTCGAAACGATATGGAATACTACGGACCTGGCAGCCGGCATATATATAGTTAAATTACAAATAATATTTAAGGATGGGGCCAGACGCGGTTTCTCTACCTATAGAGTTGCCATAGTACGGGAATAGATCAAGCGGATACTGCAATTCGCACGGTCTTTGGGCCGCCGGGGATAAGTACCGGTGGGTTTAGGGTTGTCCCTAAGGAGGGCAAATAAATGAGTTCAAAACTTGATTTCAAGTTGCCGCTTGAAACCAGTCTTAAAAAGGGCGAAGAAAAAAACCTGATATTTGACGTGGCAATTTTGGGCGGCGGCCCGGCCGGAATGACAGCGGCGGTGTATACGGCCCGTAAACAATTAAGTGCCGTTTTAATTTCACCTGATCTTGGTGGACAAGTACTGGCAACCAGCGGAATAGAAAATTATTTAGGTTATCAATATGTTACCGGGCCGGAGTTGGCTTTGAAGTTTTCCGAGCAGATTCAGCAATTTCCCCTCAAATTAGCCCAAGGCGAACGTATCGACCAAGTTGAAAAAACAGATGATATATTTAACGTGAAAACCGATGCGAAGCGTGAGATTCAGAGCCGTAGTTTGATTATGGCTACGGGTAAAAGATCGCGGAAATTGGGTGTGCCGGGAGAAGAAAAATACCGGGGCCGGGGTGTGTCCTATTGTGCGATATGTGACGCTCCTTTTTTTAAAGGACAACCAATTGCCATAGCCGGAGGAGGCAATTCAGCTATTACGGCGGCGATTGATATGCTGCAGATGGGCAGTGCC
>DAOVYW010000250.1 GCA_030635415.1 Candidatus Firestoneibacteriota bacterium | reverse complement strand
GGACTATCTTGATGGGCATAATAATGGCCATCGGGACCGTAGCGATATTTTTAATCAAACTTGAGGGTGGCGTTCCCCTGGAGCGGGCGCGGACCATTGCGCTGACCACCATGGTTTTTTTCCAGTTTTATCAGGCCTTAAACTGCCGTTCCGAAAATCAATCTATTTTCCGGATGTCTCTTCTGAGTAATCCTTTCCTGTTTTACTCCATAATTGCGGCTTTCTTCGCCCAGTTGGCGGTTCTCTATATCCCGGCGTTGCAATGGGTATTCAGAACTGTTCCTCTCACTCTGACCGAGTGGATGGAGATAGGCGCAGGCACAACGATTATTATAATCGCGGTGGAAATTGATAAAGGGATAAGAAGAAGGCGCGGCGCACGGCAAATGGCAAATCCGGCGTAAATATAAGCCGGCTACGGAACAGGAGATAAGGAAAAAAGGAGCCTTGACCTTAAAGGAACTGTTAGCAATCTCAGCCCGTGCGGAAGTGTTATTTATTCTCCTTTTTCGGAGCTGAAATTAAATTATACCCGTATCAACCTTCATTCCCGGTTTCACGATTATTCGGCAGATGTAGCCTCCGCTTCCCGATAATATACCGCTACCGTATCCCTGCCGCCATTATCCTCTTAGGGTGATGATAGCAATATACCCTCCATAGAGCAGGAGTAAAATTCCGCCTTCCAGGCGGGAGATTTTATTTTGGGAACGGGCCAGGGGTACGAGCAGGAGCGTCAATCCCACCACGACCGGGAAATCAAATTTAACCGATGCCGGGGAGGTAGGAATAGGTCTGCAGCAGGCTACCACGCCGAGAATCATTAAAAGGTTAAAGAGATTAGAACCGATGACCGTGCCCAGGGCCAAATCGGTTTTATGGCGGAGCACCGAGACGATGACGGCCGCGGCTTCCGGTAAGGAGGTTCCCAAGGCTACCAGGGAAAGTCCGATCAGGAATTCCGAAACGCCCAACAGCCGCGCCGTGCCAACAGCGCCCAGGATAAATAATTTAGCGCCCAGCATTAAACCGGTCAGCCCTAAAATAAGATAGAGGAAATCCAGCCACGGATATTTCAAAAGGACGGTGTTTAAATCCGGGACGGAAAGTTTATCCGTTGGGCGGGGATTTCGGGTTCGGGATATGCAATAGGTTATAAATACCAGTAAACCAGCGAGCAGTAAAAGTCCTTCCCAACGAGAGATGGAATTATTAGCTGCCAGGAGCCAGGTTAGTCCGGCAGCGGCAATTAAAAACAGGACCTCTTGCCGAATAACGGATTTATGAACCGTCAAGGGAAAGATTAAAGCCGCGCTTCCCAAAACCAGGCCCAGGTTGGCAATATTGGAACCGATAACATTTCCCAGAGCGATCTCAGGATTGTTCTGAAGCGTTGCCAGGAGAGAGACGAAAAATTCCGGAGCTGAAGTCGCAAAGCCCACGATGGTCAGGCCGACTACGATTTGCGAAACACCATGGCGCAGAGCCAGGGAAACCGAACCCCGGACCATGGCTTCTCCGCCGAACCATAAAGCAACCCCACCGGCGACTAAATAAAGTAAAACATTGATTCCTGGCAAGATTATTCGACACCGCCTTTGTAATATACTGGGAGCATTTAGTCGGTTTTTCAGGTTGTCATTCCCGAAAGCTCTTATCCCTGGATGGTTTAGTCCAGGGCTTAGAGCATGCCGGAATGACAAAACATTAATTCAACGTACTTGTGAAACATGACACTAGCCGTGCATTTTCATGTCCCTACAACTGCTGGATTTATCACTCCCTCAGGGGATTGAGAAATGATTTGACCGGCGCTGGAAATTCAACCAAAACCAACAGGTTGAATTATGTTTCCGACATGCTCTGATATACTTCGCGCATTTCCGTAAAGCGGCTGAGAAAAAGGTCCGAGATTTCCGGATCAAAATGAGTACCCCGGTCTGCTTTTAACATATTAAATACCTTTTGCGGAGGAAAGGGTTCCTTGTAGGGGCGCTTGGAACTGAGAGCGTCGAAAACATCAATAATGGCGGCCAGTCGTCCGATCAACGGAATAGCTTGGGCTTTAAGTCCCCGGGGATAGCCGCTGCCATTCCATTTTTCATGATGGCCGGTGGCGATCTCGACTGCCCGCTGCAGGTGAGGAGCTCGCCCCAGGATTTCTTCCCCCTTGCCAGTGTGAGTTTGCATAAGTTTAATTTCTTCGGGATCCAGCCTTCCTGGTTTTAGCAAGATCGCGTCGGGTATGGCCACTTTGCCGATATCATGCATCATCATGGAGACCCGCAGGTTCTCAAGTTCGCGCGGGGCGAATCCAAGTTCAGGAGCAAGCCGTACGGCATATTCGCCGCAGCGCTCAATATGCAAACCGGTATCATGGTCCCGGTATTTTTCCGCTTTGGCCATATTCAGCATACTCTCGATGTAAGCACGTTTGACTTCATCGTAAAGCCGGGCGTTATCAATGGCTACGGAGATTTCCGCGGCCATGATTTTTAATTTTTGCATGTCCTGGTGAGTAAAAGTACCGCTCGCCTTATTCAGGACTTCCAGTACGCCGATCCGTCTTCCCTTGATGGGAAGGG
>DAOVYW010000170.1 GCA_030635415.1 Candidatus Firestoneibacteriota bacterium | reverse complement strand
TCCTGGCGCATGACAAAAGGGCCTCCATCTCAGCGTGGACCACTCTTCCGTATTCCGTAATATCTTTAATTTTACTGCTTCTCAGTGCTTCTTTAAGTTCTTCTTCTTTAATTTGAACTCTGTTTTTTTCAAACTGCTTCCAAATATCATTAATGATATTTTCCTTTTCAGTCTCGTTTGAATCTTCGCCCCGCATATGATCGCGTCCGTTTTTTTCATCGATAATTTCATTTTTCTCTTTTGAATAGAAGGGCCAGTATAATCCTCCGCCAAATTTCGGGCAATCATTTGCTCCGGTAGCAATAATTCCGTTGTTTTTAGTTATAACCACACCAACTTGGCGCGAAAGATCAGCGGAACGCAGTGCAGCAGAAAAGGCCATGAACATTGCATACTCATCAAAAGTAGGGGTGATATATGGATGACCAAATATTATATCCAAGAACCTCCATATGCTCTTTTTCATTTTATCGTGATTTTCATCAAGGTAGATAAAAAAATCCGACAAATGAAATGTCTCGCTGGTTCGTTGTCCATAAGGAGGGCGCTCATAGGCATCACGATCCATCAGCATAATAGCATCATCTCTGCTCATCTTTTCATCTTCAGTGAGATGATTCAAGCGTCTTTCTTCATCAGAATAAACTCCAATCAGGAAAAATCCTTCAGAATAGATTTCCCGCAGCGTTGAAACTTCTTCGGGCCGCTTAAGCGATTTTATTATGTATGCTTGTCGCAGTTTGAAGGCGGGGTGGTTTTTACCGGAAGGCCTGTTTTCCCCTATTTTTGCAGCCGCCCCCAACGCAAGAATCGAGTTGTCTTTTGAATATTCTCTGGCATCGTTTCCTGCGTCCATTAGCACATTTGTTCTTTCGCACTTATTGTTGGGATCGAAAGGTTTAGGTTTAATTATTTTTGGAATAACCTCGGCAGAGAGATGGACCGGTTCTCCATTATAAGTAAAAGCACTCAAACGATCTTTTATTACACCTATTACTTTATCCAGTTCGGTTCCAACAGCACCAACTAATCCAATAACCAATTCAGAATCAATGAATTTTTGGCCCACAGCGTCACTTGACATTGATAGATTCCAGTTTTATTGTTTTATTAATAACTTTCACAATCATAATAAGTGTTGAATTTTCAGCTTTTGCTGGATAAACTAGTTTACGAGAAAGTTCTGAGATAGGCAACCTAAATTTGAGCAAATGTGTTAGTTCCGGTTGCGGAAAGCCATTTTTAGCAGACTTCCAATGTTTGTCATTCCGAGCATTAGTGAGGAATCTCCACAAGAACATTGAATTTAAAAGGACTTTTGGAGATTTCTTGGCTACGCCTATTTCTCAACAATTTGCGGCAAAACAGTTAATGTTAATTTGGAGCGGGAGAATTTCCGTAGGGGGCCCCCTTGTCCTGAGTGAAGTCGAAGGGTGTGCCTGCCCTGAGCATAGCTGAAGGGAGCGAAGTCGAAGGGCAGGCTTGTGCCCGGATAATGTCAAATTCTTAAATATGGGGCAACCACGGGGGGTAGCCCCTACTATTTCTTATAGAAAGGGCGATATCAGGACAAATCTCTTGATTGACACAGAATATAAAGTCATTTATTATATAATTTTGCATGCGCTTCGGTTAAACCGTGATATATTAAAACACCCCGCCCTGAAGGACGGGGTGTTTTATCAGGAGCGCAGAAAAAAACACGGAGAGGTGGCCGAGTGGCTGAAGGCAGCTGCCTGCTAAGCAGTTGTACCCTTTGCGGGGTACCCAGGGTTCGAATCCCTGCCTCTCCGCCAGTAATTTCATCAGAGGCAAAAATGCCGAGCAGTAGAGAGTAGAGTGTGGATAAAAATTCAAAAGCGGTCTACCAGCTGGTTTCTGTTGTGGGAGCATGTTTTTTAAGTTTGTCATTCCGAACGTAGTGAGGAATCTCCACGAAAACGCCTTAATTATCAAGTCTCCTGGAGATTCCTCGCTGCGCTCGGAATGACAAAATGTGGGGGAATTTCGCTAAAATAGCTTTTCCGTAACAGGAACCAACAACTCTCTATTTTCTGATTATTAATGAGGAGAAAACACATGACCAAACTAGTTATGCTGCGGCACGGACAGAGTACTTGGAATCTGGAAAATATTTTCACCGGATGGACGGATGTTGATTTATCCGAGCAAGGCAGACAAGAGGCGCAGGCAGCCGGAAAAATATTAAAAGCAGAAGGATATGTTTTTGATTTAGCATTCACCTCAGTGCTTAAGCGCGCCATCCGGACGTTATGGATTACTTTGGATGATATGGATTTAATGTGGATACCGGTTTATCGGGCCTGGCAGTTGAATGAGAGGCATTATGGTGCCCTGCAGGGTTTGGATAAAAAGGCCACGGCGGAAAAGTATGGCGATGAGCAGGTGAAAATTTGGCGGCGCAGTTATTCTATTCGTCCGCCGGCGTTGGAGCCGGATGATCCGCGTCATCCCAACCAGGAGGGACGCTACGACTCGCTCTTGCCGGAGGAACGGCCGGCCCATGAAGCCCTGAAAGATACGCTGGAGCGGGCGCTGCCCTATTGGCAAAAGGTAATTTTTCCCCAGTTACAGGCAGGAAAGAAAATATTGATAGCCGCACATGGCAATTCCCTGCGTGCCTTGGTCAAGTATCTGGACGATGTGGCAGATGAGGAAATTGTCCGGCTTAACATTCCCACCGGCGTTCCGCTGGTTTATGAATTTGATGAAAAATTCAAGGTGATAAAGCATTATTATCTTGGAGACCAGGAAGCCATAAAGCAAGCCATGGCTGCCGTAGCTTCTCAGGGCACGGCGGGAAAATAACACCCGCCGGTAGGTTTAACCGAGGAAGCTGCGCGTTCGGCTTTTAGCGGGGGCAAGGTAGCAAAAAAACCTGTCTCGGGGAAAAGGGGACATAAGCAATGTCCGAGATTACACTTATCATACATGGCTGGAGCGATTGTTCCCTCTCGTTTAAGCGTCTGAAAAAGTATCTTATCAAGCAGGGCATCGGCAAGACGGATACGATTCTTTATGCGGATTATGAATCAAGAGAAGATAATATAACCTTTGATGATGTGATCGACGGGCTGAATGACCAGATGCTGAAGCGCGGGATCATTGACCGCAACGGCGCTAAACTACGCGAGCTTAATGTCATAGTCCATTCCACGGGTGGCTTGATTATCCGCCATTGGATATGGCGGTACTATTTTAAAAATGGGAATCGCATGGCCGAATGCCCGGTACGGCGGCTGATTATGCTGGCGCCGGCTAATTTTGGTTCTCCGCTGGCCCATCGCGGGAAATCTTTTTTAGGGGTCTTGTTTAAGGGGCGCTGGAAGATCGGAGATTTTTTAGAAGTAGGGCGCCGGCTGCTGGAGGGCCTGGAATTGGCCAGTCCTTACCAATGGCAACTGGCGCATAAAGATCTCTTGGTTTCCGAGCCATATTTTACAACCGACCAAATCCAGACATCCATAATGGTCGGTTTGAAAGATTACGAGGGTTTACGGGGATGGGTCAACAAGCCGGGCACAGATGGGACCGTGGTTATTGCGGGAACCTCGCTGGATGTGGTCAAACTCCGGCTGGATTTTTCCAAATCGCGTAAGCCGGGATCCGGGCGGTATTGCCCCCATGATTGGGTCGTTAAGCAAGCGGTTGATGGTTTTGCTTTTGGCGTACTGGAAGGCGTGGACCATGGAGGAGTTGTCGAGGACGCGGGGAAGGATAATACCCAAGTCAGCGCTTTTCTGATGGACGCTCTCCGGACCCGCGGACCCGGAGATTTCCGGCGGCTGAAAACGCGGCTGGCCAAAGTGACGGAGGAGTCTTATGCCAGGACGGGGAAACCGAGATTTCAGCAATTTTTTTTACACGTGCTGGATGACCAAGGGGTTTCCATCCCGGATTATACAGTGGAGTTTTTTATAATGAAAGCCGGCCGGGGTCCCGGTCAGCTGATTTCCCGGCAGACTATGACGAGAAAAGAACTTATCCATAGCCGAAAGGCGCATGCGGAAATGACCGCGGAAATTCATACCAATTCCCAGGATACCAGCTACCGGCGGCTGATGGTCAATATTGAAAAGATCAAAGCTGTTTTAAAGGCGGCCCAACAGGACATGCGAGCCGGAGTAGTATTAAGTATGCGGATGTATGTTCCTGACAGTGATAAAGGAATCCGTTATGCCAATAAGAATCTGCAGAACATTATATTGTATAATCATTGCGGGGAAGCCCCAGACCAGCCATCGTTTTTTTATCCCAACACTACGACTTTTATGGAAATAAAGGTTGATCGTTATAATATTTATGTAAAAATCGGTAGGGAAGCGAGAGCGGGCGACTAATTGCTCAAGCGCCTAGTTAACTAAAGAAAGGAGTTATTATGTTTGAAACTTTGGCCGCCTCAGTACCGCAGCAATGGCAAGGCTTATACCAGATGTTGATTTTACCCTTGGCGTGGCTTCCCGTGGCCCAGACATATATTTTGCAAGCGGCTTGGCCGGGTAATTCGGTCTGGCAAATAATACCTAAAAGGGTTTTTGTGCTGCTGCCTGCCTTGCTGTTGATTGCCAGCTTATGGATCACTATGCTGGCGGTTTATACCTTGCCTTTCCGTTCTTACCGTATTCATTTTATTGCCTCCCTGGCTTTAAACTGGTGGGAAATGATGAAGGCGGTATGGCTTTTTTGGGTAGGCGTTTTCCGCTTCCTGTTTTTGGCCTTTGGATGGCTCTGGGGTTTACTGGTAATGTCTTTCCGGGTAGTTCTGGAATTTCTAAAAGAGATCATTCTATTCCCATTTCGCATCGGAACCCAGTTTTCCAGTAAATATTTTCAACCGGGGGTTCCCTGGCTGGCAGTGATGCTCACCATTTTCTGGTCGCTGCTGGAGGCCGGTGTTTTTACCTATACACTTCTGCCTACAATGTCCGAGGTTTTAAGCGACCTGGTCGGGGCGGAAACGCACCGTTTTCTCCCGCCCGTTCTTTTCACCATGCTGTTTTTGCTGATATCCGGGAGTTTTGCCTGCCTCCAGGTTTTGGCGGAATCGATTCGGCAGCATAATATCAAGCAGATAATACAGATGCTGTTGGTGGAATTTTTTGTTATGTTTCTGGAAGTCTTCTTTTTATACCGGGAATTGGTGGATTCAGTGACCCCATGGATCGCGCAGCATACGGATGAACAATTCCGCATGGGGCTTTATTCCACCCTGCTTTTCGCCACATTCGGCTGGCTGGGTATCAGGGGCATGACATGGTTTCTTTTCGGGCGCTTTGGTACACCCTCGCTGCTGGCCATTATGGCACGGCAGAAGCTGGAAGGGACGGAACTAAAGTATGAAGAGAGGCGGAAGGAACCGGAAATGGCCTGGGCC
>DAOVYW010000211.1 GCA_030635415.1 Candidatus Firestoneibacteriota bacterium | reverse complement strand
TATCCATTGCCATTTCCCAGTGCAAGATATAAAACACAAGTAGCGTAGAGAACCCATTATCTGAGGAGCCGGATGCGTTAATTGCGCAAGTCCGGATCTGTGGGAGCCTGGGGAGGGCGACCTCCCTAGGCCACCCGGCAATTAACTAAGTATCTACTAAATTGGGGGAAGGTCAACTCACCGCCTTATAAGGACGTGTGAAAAAAAGATGAAAAAAAAGATTTTTATATTTAAAATCATATTTGCGCTCAATGTGCCCTTGGCAATATTTTGCCCAGACGCAGGCTCAGAAACCCTGTATGTGCCTGGGGCATATCCTACAATCCAAGCGGCGATTAATGCCGCCTCAGGTGGAGACAAAGTTTTAGTGGCAGCGGGAACTTATTACGAGAATATCATTATGAAAACCCGGGTTCAAATTTCAGGAGCCGGGCAAAATGTCACAATCATTGATGGCGGTGGAAAAGGACCGGTAGTAACTGCCAAAGGCGTTGAAGCCGCAGGCTTAGAAGGCTTTTCCTGTATCAATGGATTAGCCACTTTAGGCGGCGGAATGTTCAACTTAAACGCTTCCCCGGTGGTAACCAATTGCGTTTTCTCCAGCAATACGGCGGATTTTGGAGGAGGAATGTATAATGACAACTCTTCTCCTTTGGCAACCAATTGCATTTTCTCAAACAATTCGGCTAATAGTATAGGCCGCATAATCTATAATACCGGCTTATCTAATCCGATAATGATCAATTGCACTTTTATAGACAAGACGAGCTCAGGGGACAGTAACCATAATGGAATAACGAGTAATCCTCCCTCGTTAATAAAAACTATCAACTGTATTTTAGATTTGCATAGCCCGGCTGAAATTTATAATAATGGATACAGCTCTCCGGTGGCCCTTAATTCTAATACAGAGGATGATTTTACCGGCAAAGGCAATATCCAACTAACTTCCTTCTTTGCAAGCCCTGGTAGAAAAACGGTGGCCGGGGCGGGCGAAGTTTTTAGCTTAAGCCAGGTTGCTTTTTACGCTAAGTTGCAAAATATTCCCATAGTGGAGGCCGTGGACTTGCGGCTTACTAATGCTGAAGGCTTATCCAGTTATCCTACGCTGGCGCCGGCAGCCCAGGGTTTTGCAATGGCCTATGATGACGATCGTGCCAATCCTGGTTCTTTATTTTACAACGATCGGCAGATTTTCTTTGCTACATATAATTTAGATGGAATATCCACGGGCGTGGAAGTAGCAGTTACCGATTTAGCGGTGGGCAGCGCTGTTCGTCCTGATATGGTGCGGGCGGGCAGCAACTATGCTTTAGTTTATGAAAGAGAAGGTGAAAGCGGAACTAGTGGCATTTTCTTTGATTTATTGACAGAAACGGGGATGCACTTACTTCCCGAACCAGTGGCAGTAACCCTGGGCTATTTTCACAATCCCTCTCTGACTTGGACGGGAAACGGTTTCGGTATAACCTTTTCCGGTAGAGTCGCGGTGGAGGATGACCCGCATGTCTGGTTTGCCGCCTTGGATGCGAACGGACAGTTGCAAGGAAATATTATTCCGGTATCCGGAATCACAGATTCAAGCTACAATAAATTTCCGAAAATTGCTTTCGCGGGAGGCCGGTTTGGCATTGCCTGGCAGGACCGGCGCAATGGTTTCTGGGAGATATTCTTCCGCAAGATGTCGATTAATGGAACGGCAGCTTCCAACGAGCTTCGGGTAACCACAGCACAAAACAGTTTATCCTCGGCAGTACAGATTCTTTTTAATGGCAGTGAATTTGCGCTGGCTTACTCGGATACTCGTAATTCACAACAGCAATATCAGGTGTATCTGGCGCGGATTGCGGCTGATGGTTCGCGGGTTTTAGCCGAGTATAAGGTGAGCCAGAGTTCCGGCAATGCTGACACTCCCCAGCTGGCTTTTTTCAATGAAGCTTACTGTGTGGTTTGGGTGGAAAAGGTAGATGGAGATCCCGGCATGTTTTCATTGGCCCCGAACAGCCCCTGCATCGATGCCGGTGCAGACTTGGGATTACCCTTCAATGGGGCGGCTCCCGATATTGGAGCAGTCGAGTTTGGGAACGCGCCTTTTCAACCAGAAGGTGCGAGTGAAATTCATATGGCTTTAGTGTCCCCGGAGGTTGGGCCGGGAACACCTATCTTGCTTTCGAGCAACTCAGGCTTCTCAGCCTTTCCGGTGATAGAACCAGTGGAGGATAAAGTAGTAGTGTGCTGGTTTGATTCCCGGGATGGGGGACGCGAGATTTACGGCGCCTTGTTAAATAATCCAGCTGGAAATATAAATTATATTCCAGACCCGGAGAGTGCAACAAGTATTAAGGTGTATCCCAATCCCGCCCAAGACCGGGTAACTTTCAGCTTCGAGTCATTCATGGCCGGTCCCACAGAGATTCGGATATTCAATATCGCCGGCCGGATGGTTTCCAAGATATCCGGCAGCATAACTTCCAGTGAACGGGAACTGGAGTGGGATGCCCGGCGCACGCCGACCGGCGTATATCTATACCAAGTTTATCAAAACGGCCGGGCCGGGAAACAAGGTAAGATAGTATTACAGAAATGAAAGCAGGAAGATCACTTTGCGGCTTAAAACCGGCTTCTTCTAAAGCGATTTCTTGTCAACCGATGGAATGATTTTATAATAAATGAAGGAGATTTATAATGGAAATATCACAAGCAATGTATGAATATTTTGTCCAACAAGGAAAAAAAGGGAAAAAAGTGTTTATCCCTTCTCAAAATAAATTAATTGTCAATAACGGTAAGGAAAAAGTGATATCAAATAAACAAGCCTTTCCACCGGAAATATGGAAAGAAATAGAAGAAAAAGGGCTGAAAGACGGGCTGATAGAAATTCCGAATAAATACTTTAAAAGGCAGAAAACAAATTATGTTGTATGGAGAACCAAGGAGGTCCCGGACGCATTTGTGCTGGACGAGCTCTCGGAAGTTGAAGACGACTGGGAGATCGTAAAGGGTGTTCCGCGGGCCGCCACATTTCCCTTCAATGTTACGTTTAGCGTGGATCCGGATTTTCCTGATGATATATTATTAATAGATGCCTTTGAAACTACGGAGGCGATGACTGTCATCTCGCCCAGGCTAAAGGCATTCTTTGAGAAGCGGGCGGTGAAGCAAGTGGAGTACTTGCCCGTTACTATTCTTGATCATAAAGGGAAACCTGCGGCTGAGTATTTTATTCTTCACCCTGTCTATCCAGTGGAATGCCTCAATTTAGAAGATTCCGAGGCCAAATGGGACTTTATTGATGATACGACAATTGGCAAGGTTAAGCGTATTGTGTTTGACGAATCAAAGGTCGGCCCGGAACTTCAAATATTCAAAATTAAGTATTTGTACGACGTTATTATTGTGCGGCGGGACTTAGCTGAGGCGATGGCGGCAGAAGGCTTTACGGGGATGCAGTGGACGGAGTTGGCTGACTTTAAGAAGAGCTGAGTGATTATTATTGACTACGGCTTGTCTGAGCACGTGGTTTGATAACAATATAACAGACTATCTCTTGCTATCTGTCGTCAGCACATACGATTTTGAAAATTCCGTTTTTGTGCAAACGGCAATAACACCATTATGAAGGTGATTTTTTTGACACGGATTCCCTATGAAGTTTGAAAACTACGGTGAACTGATGGCCTGCGAAATCGCCTGCCGGATGCAAGAACTTATAGATCCAAAGTATCCTGTCAGTGAGCTTGGACCGTTGAGCTTGGAGCTTGCCGGCAAGCTCCGGGCCCTTGGAATTATGGCCTTGCTCACAAAGGCAGACAGCGATCTCTTTTACCACAATCTGATCC
>DAOVYW010000046.1 GCA_030635415.1 Candidatus Firestoneibacteriota bacterium | reverse complement strand
TAAAACAAAGGCAACTATAATCGTAAAATCGGACCAAAACCGGTCAGGGCGCCTGCGCCGTTTATATCCATGTCACCGAACGTTTGCTATCTAATGTTCCCGGTCGAAACTACACGCGGGATTCTATTACTGAAAATTAACTGGTATTCTGACAAAAAACCGGTTAATATATTTTCCTTAACGCCACCGGTACAAGAACCTGCTTTTCGGGAAAATTCATTAAAAAAGGCGGCTTAAAATAAAAAGCTTAAGGTGAAGACATGCTTGAAAGAAATTCAAAGCGGGCAGTGAAAAGCCTGGTTTTCACGTTTTTATTCATAATAGTGCCGATAAGTTTCGCCGGACCGTTCTCCGTCCGGGGGGAAATTCAGGTTGAGGCGGGAACCTTGGCAGGCAAAGGCAGTGCTGAGCGACGGATGGAAGTGATGCCGGAAGCCGGGCCCCGATTAGTCTTTGAAAACGAGGTTTATAATTTTGGCCAGGTAATGTCCGGCGAAGTGGTTGACTACGATTTTCAATTTACTAATCGCGGGAAGCAGACCCTGGAAATACTGAAGATTAAACCGGATTGCGGATGCACGCAGACCGGAGAATGGGAACCAAGGATTGACCCCGGAAAGTCCGGCCGGATACCGATCAGACTTAATACCAAGGGTATGCGGGGAGAGATACGCAAGGCGATACGAATTATTACGAATGTCCCGGAGAACCCAAATTATAAAGTCTGGCTGGAGGGCCGGGTACAGGAACCGGTTGAAATTTCCCCCCGGGCCGTAACCTTTGGAATAATCAATCCGAGACAAAGTCGGCGAAAAACCGTGACTATTATTAATCAGCTTAAACACCCAATATTTATTTCGAAAGTCCGGTGTGAACATCCGGGATTCATTCCTTATCTCAAGGTGATAAAAGACGGTCAGAAGTTTGAACTCATCGTGGAAGTGAAACCAGGGTTGTCGCCTGGACAATATTCCGGTGGAGTTGAGATACAAGCCAGGCTTCCAGCTCCGTCTAAAATATGGATCCCGGTAAGCGGGTATGTTCCCCGGGCCGTGGATATCCGCCCCCGCAGAATAATTATGCGTGCCGGCCCTCTGCCCGAGGTTATGCAAAAGAGTATCAGCGTTCGCTACACGCGGGCCGGTTTTTTAAAGATATCGGAATTAACCGTCAACCGGCCGGAAGTAAAAGTGGAATTAATTGAGGAAATCCCGGATAAGCAATACCGGATAATCGTCACTTTTCCCCAGGGATTCACGCTGCCGAAAGGAATTCCCGTAGTGGTGACTTTTAAAACCAATGAACCGTCATTTTCAAAAGTGGAAATCCCGATAAGGCGGGATGGTTAATGAAAGATGACTGAGCGCAAGAAAATTTTAGTCCTCATAGCGGCAGCCGGTGTAGCGGCTGTATTAGTAAACTTTTTTAGGGCGAATGGTTTGTCCTGGCTCGCTGATCCGGAAACCCCGGCTTCCCAGGAGAACATGCTTGGGACCTCCATGGAGCTTGATGAATTGCTGCGTTGTTTAAATCGCGGAAGCGCGGTTTTGGTTGATGCCAGGAATGCGGAAGAGTTTGCGTGCGGCCGCTTGGCTGGAGCGGTTAACCTGCCGGCCGGGAGAAAAATAGAGCACCTGGGCCGGATTTTTGAGATGCTGCCTCCGGACGAGGTTATTATTATTTATGGCGAAGAAAATTATCCTAAGGATAGTTGGGACCTGGCCGGTTTTCTTATTGAAAATGGGTTTAAACCGGAAAACCTTTCTGTTTTCGAGCCGGGATGGGAAAAGCTTAAGCTTCATCAGGATATTCCCTTGGCCAAAGGACAGCCATGAAGGCAATTTTTTCATATAAACATGTCATTATCATTTTGGCCTGGATATTAGGCTTGGTTTTTATTTATTCCGGGATAACCAAGATCATAGAGCCGGCGGTGTTTGCCAAGGCGGTGGGAAATTACCGGATACTTCCCTGGTACTTAATAAACCTGGTGGCTATTTTTATGCCCTGGTTGGAAATCGCGCCTGGTCTGGCATTGTTTTTTCCGGGTTGGCGCCGGCCGGCGGCGAAAATCATTCTGATTTTAACCGGGTTGTTTACCATAGCGGTGGTTACAGCCTTAATCAGGGGATTGGATATTTCCTGCGGATGTTTTGGTGGAGACAGCTCGCGAGTCGGTCTCCAGACGTTGTTAATTGATATAGGCATCTTGCTGGCCGGTGGGATGATTTTACGTGATAAGCGAGTTCGTCCTCCAGGACTAGTAGCGCCAGGATAAGCTTAGCAGGCCGGACATGCGTAAGGTGGAATCTTTATCAACTGCTTGAAGAGCCGGGGGCTTATCTTTAAAGGTCCATCCTTCCGGACTGTGAGTTACACGTTCGGCCGCTGCCGCTAGATCGGCACGAAAAGAGCCTTCCTTAATTCCTATTCCAAAACGCAGAGTGGCAGTATTGGTGGTCCGGATAACCATCGAATCCTCCAATTCATAGGATAGTTGTTGAGTGGTAAAGCCCAGGCGCAGGAACAAATTTTTCACCAATTGATACTGGGCGCCGAAGGCAAAATTCGTAAAACCTGAATCCGCCAGCAGGCCGGTATCGTTTTCCTGCCGGCTTTTAGTGGAACCCAGCCGGTATTCCATGGCGACGATAGACTCCTCGGTCGGGACAAAAGCAGTGCCAATTCCAATGGAAGAGGAAGCAGTGTCAATGGGGGGAAGCAGCGCAAGTGTTGCCAGGTCTGTGGTCTGCAAACGGCCACCTGGGAAAGAATGGCCCTTGCCTTGGTTGTTAAACACCACGCCGAAACGGAGGTCGTCCTCGCGGATCATGGGAAGCCTGACACGGAAGGAGAGTTCATAATCCAAGTTAGACATGGCGCCGGTTACCAGTTCGGGCTGGTCCGGAAAAAATGCTGATTCCCAGGACAGGTATTGTTTTTCCCCCCGATAAGCGATGACGAAACCGATATCCATATCTTGCTTGTAATGATAAATGCTTTCCAACTGAATTTCCCACGGAAGCGAGGTGGAATACGTAAGCCCGGAAGGCGAAGCAAAGCCTGGGAAGAGGATGGTATCAAAAGCAAAAGCGGTAGCAACCAAATTTCTTTGACCGCGTATAGACAGGCCCAGAGCAAGATAGTCTTCCGGGTCAAAGACGGCCGGGTGGCGCCAGGCCGCTCCCAGCTCTGCGCCCCAGGATAGATCTTCGGAAGTGATTTCAGACTTTAAGCCGGGCATAAGCGAGCCGAAAGGGTCGAGCTGAATTAGTCCGCCTTCCTGGGAGCTGCGGCCGTCCTGATAGCTGAAACCTGCGCCCAGAGCCAAGCTTTGAAATATTTTAGCCGCCGCGCGAATTTTTCCGCCGCCAGCCCAAGTGTTGGAATTTGAGTGTTCATCGCTGGAGGAAATTAAATGATAAAAACCCTGAGGCAGGATTTGAAATATTATTTCCTGGTTAAGCCAGGCCAGATATCCTCCGTAACCGGTATTTTGCCAGTCATTAAAGGAGGAAAAAAAAGAACCGGTTTTACTGGTATAGGTGGTATCAGGCGGAAGAGTATTGCCAAAGGGATCAAGATTACAATATAATGTATTACCATCTGTCTCGATGATGATGGAAGCATCCAAGGGACAGGTAGTGAATTCGGCCACACTATAGCCTTGTTCCGCCCTTACCAGGAGATCGAGACGGTCTTGAGGAGGCAAGAACGCGGCAGCGGCGGGGTTGCCTAAATTAAAAAGGGATAGCACTGTAGTCTCGTCTTCCAGTACCAGAGTTGCCCCCCCCAGTGCTTCTACAGCGGAAGGGGACGCCTCGGCGGAATAAAGCGGACAACTAAGCGCTAGCGCGATAAATAATATCATCAGGTTAAATCGCATAATTAGGTAGACAACCTCCTCCAGGAAGGAATATTTAACAGGCAAATAAGGAGTGAGCAACGAACCAAACGTAAATATTTTGAATAATGTCCTCCCAAAGCCCAGGAGATGATAACCTTCACACAGCCGGATGTCAAGACCTGCTTGGGGGTCGGGGTGGATTTTTATGCTGTCCCGAACATCCGGCTGAACGCGAACCGCCTCCACTGGTTGGTGATAGCATGATTTTTTGCCATTGACGCGTTGATCGCGGTTTTGCTATGCTTTTCAAAATTTTAATCTTATTACCTTCTGAGGTATATCAGCGGCATGGCCGTAGCTGCATGGTGGTGTGATGAATAGTAAAAAATGGATCCCTTCCACTCCCGGTGCGTTTAATATGTTAGCCGCGAATTCCCCGGCTTTCAAGCCGGGGATGAAGCGGGATAGTAATAATGATTTCCTACAGATCATATCCAATTCCCCGCTCTTCAGAGCGGGGAAATTGAAGCGTCCGGACGGCATCATGCTGGGAATAGTATTAATTGTAAGCCTGACCGTCCGGCTGGTCTACTTTTTAAATGTATATCAAGAAATTTGGTTTACCCACCCCGTTATTGATTCCTTGAATTTTCACGAATGGGCCCGGCGAATAGCTTCGGGAGAGCTCCTGGGAACCGGGGTTTTCACCCAAAGCCCACTTTATGCTTATTGGCTGGGCTTGGTCTATCGCATCGGAGGGCCGCGTCCGGAAATGGCGGCGGGTCTCCAGTTGCTGATGGGGGTTTTAAATTGCGGCCTAATCTATTTACTGGGACGCCGGCTTTTTACTTCGGCGGTCGGCCTGATCGCCGGACTGGCCGCGGCGCTTTACGGAGTTTCGCTTTTCCACGAAGGAACCCTGCTGACCGTAACCTTGATTAACTTTCTGCATTTAATATTATTGCTCACAGTTTATCGGGTCCAAGGCAGCGAATCGTGGATCGCTTGGCTTCTGCCCGGTTTAATGCTGGGACTTTCCATAATTACCCGGCCGAATGCGGTATTGCTTTTATTGGTTTTAGCGATCTGGCTTTACTTCGTGGTGGGGCGGCGGAATATCCATATTTTTATCCGGCCGGTGGCCGGACTGGTGCTCGGTGTGATTCTCATAGTTATACCGGTTACGGTCCGGAATATCATGGTAGTGCATGAACCGATTATAACCGTAAGCACCGGAGGGTTGAATTTTTATCTCGGAAATTCCATTCGTTCGAGAGGTTTTCATATTCCCTTGGGAGACTTGGGATGTTCGGCTGGAACTATAGTGGAGGATTTTAAGCGGGAGGCTGAAAAACAAACCGGCCGTCGCCTTAGCTACCGCGCGTCCAATAGCTATTGGTTCAAAAAAACGCTGGATGAAATACGGCAGGATCCTGGGCATTGGCAGCAGCTGCTCTTGGATAAATTTCTGCTATTCTTGAACCACTATGAAATAACCACCAGTATTAATTATAATTCCTTTCGTGAATTGGCGCCGGTTTTACGCCTGCCCTGGCTGGCGTTTGGAGTATTATGTCCTTTTGCCCTGCTGGGCATGATTTTACTCCGGCGCCAAGGGCGCGAACTCCTGCCGCTTTACGGACTGGTACTGGTCGGCTTTTTCACCAATATTGTCTTGATGGTCTCCTCGGAATATCGGTATGTCGTTCTCCCGGCGTTTTTCATTTTTGCCGCCGCCGCCGTAGTGGAAATAGTTCGGCGGATACGGGAACGCCGCTGGTCCCGGCTGGCCATGCCCCTTAGCTTGATCATCTGTTTCGCGTTGCTGTCGAACGTGGATATGGTCTCGGCCCAAGCGCATAATAGCCGTCAGTCCACGGCGCATAAAAATTTCGGCGGCCTGCTTTTTAAGCTTGAAAGGTATCAACCAGCCCTGCGGGAATTTGCTCTGGCCCGGAAATTTGCGCCGAACAACAAAGAGATTCTCTTTGCCCTGGGGAATACTATGTTGAAAGTCCGGCAATACCGCGAAGCTCTGCCGGTAATAGAAGAAGCTTACCGGCTGGCGCCTAATGAACTTGAATTAATGAATCTATACATACAGGCCCTGACACTCAATCAAAAGTACACCCAGGCAGTTGAGATTTGTCAAGCGGCCGTGAAAATGGCTCCCCGCGATCCCATGCGACACTTTAATCTGGGAATTGCCTATTTATGGGCCGGAAAAGATAAAGCCGCGGACCAGGTATTTGAGAGGGTCTTGGAACAGGCGCCTGAACTGGCAGCGGAAATTGCAGAGCAGAAGCAGGGTATTCGCGCCCAGAGAACCCGGTCCGGAGAATAACTAATTTATAAAGCTTCGCCCGGATAAGCCCCTGAGGGTCAAGGCCGACTTGACGGACTTTATGGATTTTTGTATAGTTGTCGCTGGCCGCATGCCGCTAAAAGCTGGCCCTGACTAGAAAGAAAGGAAAACTTATATGTCAACGGTTTGGGTGCGCTTTGGGGATGCCCGTGATTATCCCATCATGATTGAACCCGGCAATCTGAAATTGCTGGGAAACTTGGTAAGACCGCGGGTCAGGGGAAAGACGGCCTGCCTGATTTCCCACGCCCGGATTAATCGTCTTTATGGCCAAACAGCTGAAAGTTCTCTTCGCCGAGCCGGTTTTCAGGTCCATAAAATCCTGGTTCCCGAAGGCGAGACGACAAAAAGTCTGGCCCGGGCGGAAAGTATTATCGGCCGCATGATTGCCCGGCATGCGGATCGGACCGCTTTTATCGTGGCTTTAGGCGGTGGCGTGATCGGCGACCTGGCCGGTTTTGTAGCCGCTACCTATATGCGGGGCATTGAGTATATCCAGGTTCCGACCTCCCTGCTGGCCCAGGTGGATTCCTCGGTGGGCGGAAAGGTCGCGGTAAATCATCCCCAAGGAAAGAATCTTATCGGCGCTTTTCTTCAGCCTCGCTTAGTAGTGAGTGATCCCGGAATGCTCCAAAGCCTTTCCCGCCGGCAGTTCCGGGCCGGATTAGCAGAAGTCATTAAATCGGCGATTATTGCGGATGCCGGTTTTTTTCTGGACTTGGAGAGCGAATTGCCGAAAATATTAAGGCTGGAGCTTAATAGTCTAAGCCGGATGATAACGCGAAGTTGCGCCGTTAAAGCCCGCATTGTTGAAAAAGATGAGACCGAGCAAGGGTTAAGGGCTATTTTAAATTACGGCCATACTTTGGGGCATGCCCTGGAAACTTTTCATCAATACCGCGGCTATTTGCATGGAGAGGCCATCAGTGTGGGAATGGCGGCGGCAGCCCGATTGGCTCTGGAAACCGGGGTCTGCCAACAGGAGACGGTTGACCGCCAAGAAAGGATTTTACACCAGGCCGGCTTGCCGGTGAAGGGCCGGGGCGAGCCGATAAACGCGATTTGGCGGATTATGCAAACTGATAAAAAAGTTCAGAAAGGCGATCGTAATTTTATATTGACACCAAATATCGGGCGTGCTAGAATCATCAAGAAAATAGCGTATTTTTCAGTACAACGAGTGCTTAAAGCGGTTCTTGGAAGAGCAGGAGGCTGGAAAGATATTCATGGCTAATGATGATTCCAGACTTTCGGAAATTGAAGAATATAATAAAAAATTAACCAATAATCCCGAATCGCTGGTATTTGTTCCTTTGGCGGAGGCCTACCGAAAAAGAGGTAGGCTGGATGAGGCAATTGAGACCTGCCTAAAAGGGTTGCGACTTCATCCCACATATATGAGTGCCCGGATGGTTTTAGGCCGGGCGTATATGGAAAAAGCGATGTCCGAGAAGGCGGTGGTCGAATTTTGTAAAGTGGCTTCCGCCGATACCAATAATATTATGGCCCATACCTTATTGGGACAACTTTACATGCAGCAGGAAAAATATGCCAATGCGATCGAGGCGTACCAAAAAGTTCTATCGCTTAACCCGGAAGACGGCAATGTCCAACAAAAACTGAATCAAGTCTTAGAGTTGGCGAGGCGGGATAACTCCCGGTCCCAGAAGGATGTTTCAGCTGAAACAGAGCAGGAGTTTAAAGCTCCCAACAAGAAACAGGATATTTCAAAAGCGGAGGAGTTAAGCAAGCAGGGCGATATTGAAAACGCTATAAGAATTTATCGTTTGATTCTGGAAGCTGATCCGGGAAATATGGTCGTCCGGCAAAGGCTAAAGGATCTTGAAATCAAGAAGGTGCAAGTCATTACGAGTCAAAAAGTGGCGGAGCAACGAATACCGAATACGACCTCGTTCTATCGTGATCGTGATAATGATAAAATTACTTCAGACGATATTTTGTCAGTTATGCGGGAAGTCAATCTTTCCGAAAAGTCCAAAGCGACACCTAAAGGCGCGTCTCCGGCGGAAGAAAAACCGGTACTTAAAGCCGAGCCTCCGGCCGTCTCTCCGGCGGTTTTGAAACGCGGACCTGGTGCGCCGCAGAAAAAGCCGGAAGGGGCGAAAAGGGAAGCGCCGGCCCAGGGCGGCGAGGATGATAAGATATTACGCGCCTTGAAAAAATTGATGCAAACTGAGGGTGTTTTAGGTAGTATGCTAATGGATTCTCAGGCTAACGTTATGGCTAGTGTGCTTAAGACCAAGATAGACCAAAAGGAAATCGCTAAGCGAGTGTTTTTAATTTTTGAAAATATGGAAAAATCCGTGCAGGCCGTAGATTATGGTAAGGAGATTCGCCAGATTTTAATTGCCGGGCAAAAAGGCCAGATTGTTTTCAATAAGATGAAAAACCGGATTTTACTCATGCTGGCGGATAATAATATTAATATTGGAAAAATGCGCTTGGCTATTAATGAAGTAGTCAAAGCTCTGCGATAATTAAGTTAAAAAGGAACCGGTGCGGGAGAGACGATGGATTTTAAAGTCATTCTCAACGAAATAATCAGTAATGTAGAGGGGGCCATTGGCGCTGGTTTATTGGGTACGGATGGTATAGTGATTGATCAGGTTTCGCTGAAAGGGTCGTTTGATATCAGTGATGTCGGTGCGGAATACGCGACCATAATTAAAAATGCCAAGAAGGCTTCAGAATGTTTTGACCTGGGAAAGACCGGTGAGATTATGATTACCACTGAAAAAGCGACTATGATTATGATGACTATTGGCAGTGATTATTTCGTCGCCGTTGCCCTGGAGCTGGACGGCAACCTTGGCCGCGGCCGGCTGGAAGTTAAAAAAGCCATTCCTAAACTGGAGCAGGGATTAACCTAGGAGCCTGGTGGGGATAATTTTTTAACCGGCCACTTTCAGTTTTGAACTGAGAGTGGTTTTTTTTATCCGTTTTCGCCGGGGATAAAGGCGCAAGTTGCTGCGGTGGGATGCCGCCCCGCCACTTGGGCGGATAACCATGGCTTGCCCGGGGGGGCTCCATTACGGGAGGCGTTGTGCGGGGAAAAGCACGTTGGCATTACAGTAAACAGCATAATGTTTTAAAGGTGCCGGGAACCGGACGCACCTGGCAAGGATTACTTTTAGGGATAAGTCTGCTGGTCGTTTTGCTGATGCTCCTGGTCGGGAAAAAGAGTTTGTTCAAACTTCTGGCGCTCTATCGGGAGCAGGAACATCTCTCCTCCCAGGTGGAGGAGTTTATAGTTGAGAATCAAAAATTGGAGCAGCATATTAAAAACCTGCAGCAGAATCCCGGGGCGGTGGAAAACATTGCCCGGGAAGAATTAGGGATGCTTCGTCCGGATGAAATTATATATCGTTTTGTTTCGCCGAACCAGGAAGTGGAAAAGCAGCAGCAGGAATAACACTTGACGTCCTCGTGGCCGGCGTGGTATATCCAAAAAACATAAAGAGTATTGACTGGATATGAAAGCAGAAGCAATCTCGCAGCAGGATCGCAGGATAATTGGATGGCAAATCCGGCGGGAGCCAAGAAATCTGTATGGCGTGGTGCGCCGGTGTAAAAATCAGTGTCCAAAAGTTATAATTAATCACCCCCTCGGTCGAAAAAAGCCGGCCGATATTTTTCCAACGGTTTTTTGGTTGACCTGTCCGGCGGTGGTAAGGCGAATCAGCCGGATAGAGGATCGGGGTTATATCCAACGCATCCAAGACCAAATTATTAATAATTTTACGCTGGCCCGGAATATGCGGGAAGCACACCAGGAATATATTTTTATCCGGCGTTCGTTGGTAGAGTCTTCAACCTTGAGCCGAGTTCAAAAAAGCGAAAAAAAAGTTTTAAAGAACTTAGAGTGGTTGGGGATCGGCGGAGTGGCGGATCTAAAAGGCATCAAGTGCTTGCATACACACTATGCGCATTACTTGGCTACTTGCAACAATCCGGTAGGACAATTGGTCGCCAATATGATCCGGCAAAAAGACGATGACGGATATTGCCGGGATTGTCATAACCAGAATACTTTTGCCGGGGTGGCGGAATAGGCAGACGCAGCGGACTTAAAATCCGCTGAGCCGAAAGGTTCGTGCCGGTTCGAGCCCGGCTCCCGGCACCAGGACAATTTTTATTTTCCTGGACAAGCAATGGTGAATGTGTTAGATTTCATCCTTGAAATTTTAAGACAATATGCCGCGGGGTGGAGCAATGGTAGCTCGTTGGGCTCATAACCCAAAGGTTGCTGGTTCAAGTCCAGCCCCCGCAACCAGCTTTTTAGAACCGCTGTTTCCAAAAGAGACAGCGGTTTTTGATTTTTAAGGGCACTAGGAGCTTGAGCATTTAGGCCAAAGAAAACACGCTTTGTGCTTTATACCGGGGTCTCTGTGAAATTATGATATTTGCCGTTGGTTATTGACGTTGCGGCATTCCAGCCCGCGACACCTAAACTTAAACTTTAAGAATTGTAGATAACTTTTTAAATACCAATAAAAAATATCGCTATAAATTCCTGCTTTTTTATTGACAATTTTTTGAATAAAATGTACCATTCAAGTGAAAAGAAGAAAGTTTTTTTAGAGGAGAGGTGCAGGCCTTGAAAATACAGCTTAAAAGCTTATTTTTAGAGGATGATGGCGCTATACTAAAAGGACTTACACTTTTTTCGTTTATAGTGCTATTGCTGGTCTGCTTTTTTACCTACCGTTCCTTAGATCCATCTTCAAGACAGATGGTTATATCAAGGCCTAATCCATCTCAAGTTTCCCTGTCAAGGATCAAATTTGTTGCTGAGCCGAGAGCCCTTTATCTTTCCGGGGAGCCGGCATTTTCACCGTTTTTATCGATTACTCCGATACCCATGCCTACGCCTACCGGGGGAGGCATTCTACGTAAGATCGCTTTTACATCCAACCGGGCGGATGGACGTCATTATCAAATTTACATGATGGACGCCAATGGTAAAAAGGTGGAGCGATTGATGGAATCCGAGTCTTTTGACAGGGATCCGCATTTTTCTTATGACGGCCAAAGCATCGCGTTTACTTCTAATCGTTCCGGAACATATCAAATTTATGTGTTGGACTTAGGTACCCAAGCTGCGCGCCAGCTTACTACCGGCACACAAGATAAAACCAATCCCTTTTGGAGTCCGGATGGAAGTCGGCTGCTCTATACCGTGCATGTCAAGGGGTCTTTCGAAGTAGGTATTATGAATGCGGATGGCAGCCAGGCCCGTCAGATCACCAATGAATCTTTTGGTGACAGCCATGGGTATGGATTCGCCCCCGACGGCCGGCGGATTTCGTTTGAATCAACCATGAACAACCGGAATGAAGTATTTATCATGGACCTTGAGAGTATGAGAAGCAGAGCACTGATTGAAACGGATGAACTTTCCTACCGCGGGGATCCGGTTTTTTCGCCGACCGGCAATAAAATAGTTTTTTGTTCCAGCACGCTGGACCGTAGAACCCGGCAACTTTATATATATGATCTGGATTGGAAAAAATACTACCGTATCACGGACGATGCCCTGGATAAGGATGATCCTATTTTTTCTCCGGACGGAACCAGAATCGCTTACGTAGCGCGTTGGCAAAACGCCTGGAATATTTTTGTGGCGGATGCAGACGGCAAGTACGCGCGCAATCTTACCCGAAGCCATTATGATAACGTGGTGCCCAGTTGGCGGTGAGTTCCATAATAGTGATTGACCTGAGTGGGGGCTATGGTA
This sequence comes from Candidatus Firestoneibacteriota bacterium, assembly GCA_030635415.1. Taxonomy (GTDB): domain Bacteria; phylum Oederibacteriota; class JAAXVQ01; order JAAXVQ01; family JAUVAV01; genus JAUVAV01. Next base: position 707 of record DAOVYW010000046.1, on the reverse strand, counting down.
AATACTAAGACCCGATTCAGGAAGTAGGCGGGTGAATACCGGCCGAAAATTAATGCAGGAGGATGGTGGCTGGAAATGAAAAAGATTGTAGCAGGAACATTAATGATGCTGTTGATGGGAACAAATTTATCCATGGCCGAAAACCTGGTAGAACCGGAGTTGAAAAACCTGGCTCCCGTGGAAGCGATTGAAAATATGAAGCCGGGATTGGAATTTAACGGGATTATTGACGCCAAAATATTCAACCTTGCCAATATGAGTTTTGGGGAGAGCTCGGAGTGGTATTTCTATCCAATATACCGTATGGTATTGGCTAACGTATTTTCGCAGAAAAAGTTCGGGCTGTTTGTGGATATTGAGAAGCCCGGATACGCCAATGTGACTTATCCCATCCTCAAAGTTAACGAATTATATGCCAAGTTTCAGCAAGACAAGTTTTATGTGAAAATAGGCCGCCAGGTTTTTGGGGATAAGGAAGACCTGCTTTTGGGCTTTCAAAATGACGCCATCAGCCTGGGATTTGATCTGGGAAGCATTGATTTGCTTTTCTTCCTGGCTAAAACTCAATTGCTGCTGCCCTGGACTGCGGCCACCAATGGGACAATGGACGGGCTAATGGGTATCGTGCCTACTTTTGATCTGGGTTCCGCCATGGTGCTTAGGGGCTATTTGATGGTCGGGACAGAACCGGTTACAGTTACCACGCT
>DAOVYW010000039.1 GCA_030635415.1 Candidatus Firestoneibacteriota bacterium | reverse complement strand
CCCTTCGGTCGCTCGCAATGACTGTTTTTAAAGAATTTTCTGTCATTGCGAGGAGCGTAAGTGTATGGGCGCCAGAACCTCCCCGGCTCACGTTCCTATGACATGGAGTTTTAAAAAATTAGCCCGGCTTTTAACCGGTGAACTGGCCAGCACGACTATCTTCTCTCCCCGGCGTAGCATCCGGTTTCTGAGCAGGCATTTCTCCGCCTCCTGAACCACGGCTTCGATATGCGGCTGGTTATTGATTACTATTGATTGAATCCCCCAATATAACTGCAATTGCCGGCAAATATGGGGAGCATGCGCCAAAGCAATCACCGGCACGCGAGGACGCTGCCGCGCAGCCAGTTTGGCCGTGTGTCCGGAATTGGTAAATATCACTAATGCCCGGACCTCGGCTTTCTCGGCCAACTTTACTCCGGCCGCAACCACCACGTCCTCCGAACTATTAAAAAGGGTATGCGAGGTTAAGCGATTATACTCCGGCGAAGCCTCTGCTTCCTTGATAATTCTGGCCATCATAGCTGCGGATTGCCGTGGATAAAGTCCGGCCGCGGTTTCCCCCGAAAGCATAACCGCATCCGTCCCGTCAAATATCGCATTCGCCACATCCGAGGCTTCCGCGCGGGTCGGTGTTGGTTTTTGCATCATGGATTGGAGCATTTGGGTGGCGGTAATTACCAAACATCCGGATTGATTCGCCAGAAAGATGATACGCTTCTGCAAAGTAGGAACCTGTTCCGGACTCATTTCCACTCCCAGGTCCCCCCGGGCGATCATTACCCCATCCGCAGCCTGTATAATCTCTGCCAGACGGGGTATGGCTTGGGGTTTCTCAATTTTGGCAATAATGCCGGCCGTGGATCCCATCCGGCGAACCAGCTTCCGGAGTTTTATCAATTCCTCCGGACGCCTGACAAAAGACAAAGCTACATAGTCCATGCCTAATTTTAATCCAAACTTCAAATCAACGCGGTCTTTGGCGGTCAAAGCCGGAAGACCTACAGCTATCCCGGGTAAATTAACCCCCTTATTATCTTTAAGCAAACCGCCGGTTTCCACGCGGCAGAAAACTTCCTGCTTGATAACCCGCAGTACTTTTAGTTTTAACAACCCGTCATCCAGCAATATCCGATCCCCGGGTTGAACATCGGCACCCAGGCGGGGATACCTTATGGGAATAACCTCATCGGTTCCCATCAGGGGCTTGGCCGTAAGTCTGACTTCCGTGGAAGGAATTAATTCCACTTGACCGTGGCGCAGCCGGCCCACCCGCAGTTTGGGGCCGGACAAATCCAGCATCGCGGACACACTTTTCCCTGCCTTTAGGACTTCACTTTTTAGAAGCTTGCAGCGCCGGGCATGCTCCTGGTGCGACCCATGGGAAAAATTAAAACGCGCGCAGTCCATGCCGGTGTGCAGCAGGCCGGCTAATACCCCCGGCTTATCCGTGGCCGGGCCCAAGGTAAATATCTGTTTAGTCCGCAGCATATTTCAATCTTTCCGGTTTATTTTAGGCGCCTGATTAGTTCCTGTTGCAGAAGTACATTTCCCTGAAATTGTCATTTCGAGGCGTAGCCGAGAAATCTCTGACCGTCCTTTTAAATTAAACGTTTTCGCGGAGATTCCTCACTACGTTCGGAATGACAAAGTTACACAAATGCTTCTGAAAAACTATTATGACACAGTCTCTCAAGGGAGAGGGATCATTTTTTCCTTTCCTACTTTTCCCCTACCTGAAAAGGCGGGGAAACAGCGGGCAACATATTAAAAAGGCAGAAAATAACGCCCGGCTTGAAGAATCAGATTAGCGTAAATTCCGGCCAGGACATCATCCACCATTATGCCCCAACCGCCCGGCAGATTCTGCGAACGGTCAATAGGAAAAGGTTTCCAGATATCAAAAAGACGAAAAAGAAAGAAAGCGGCCAGGGGATAAAACCAATGGTGCGGGAGAAAGGCCGCGGCTATCAGATAGCCGGTTACTTCATCAATCACCACGGCGTGGGGATCTTTGAGTTGAAGCAGCCGCTCGGCGCGGTGGGAAGACCAAACACCTATCGCAAAGAGCGCTATAGTAATACCAATATAAAGACCGGTATGGTCCCGCAGAAGAAAATACGGCAATACGGCCAGACCGGAGGCCAAGGTCCCGGAGGCCAGGGGAAAATAACCGGCTCCCCCCACTGTGGCGATTAAGAGGATAAAAGCTTTCATTCGTTGGGATTCCGGAAGAGTTCTTTGTTTTTCATTAAGTATTCCATGCCCGAATACAAGGATAGCGCCGCCGCTACGAACAGGCAGGCATACGGCGCATAAGCAACCACCAATAAAAGAATTTTCCCTCCCAAACCCAGCGCATGCAAGGTCTGCTCCCACGGAGAAGCCCAGGTCTCCAGGGATTTAACCAGCACACTAACTACCATAATCATGAGTATGGCTACAATCTGAGAGATGGTCTTATGCTTGGCCGCAGCCGAGGCCGCGATTACCCGCCCCTGCGCTGCCGCCAATATCCGCATCCCGGTTATGGCGAATTCGCGGCCGATAATCAGTATCACCATCCACGCTGGCGCCAAGCCTAACTGCACAAAAGAAACAAAGACCGTGGTGATTAGTAATTTATCCGCCAGCGGATCCATAATCCGGCCGAAGTTGGTAACCAGGTTATGTTCCCGTGCCAACCGGCCATCCCAATAATCCGTCAGCGCGGCGGCGCCAAAAACCAACAAGGCCAGGTAAACACCGGCTAAAGTATCCGCGAGAATACAAACCATTAAAATTGGCACGGCCGCCATGCGTGCCAAGGTAAGCTTATTGGGTAAATTCAGCTGTTGGAAACTTGTCCATCCGCTCAAAGCATAACTCCTGTCAAGTCATGATCCGTGGATCCGGTTACGCGAACCCGGATGATTTCACCCGGCCGGGCCCGGCCAGTCACTATAATTCCACCGTCCACCTCGGGTGCATCCCTGAAAGTCCGGGCAATAATATGCTTTTGACCCGAGGGTTCTTCCACCAGGCACTCCATCTTCGATCCTACATAGGAAGCCAACCGCTGCCGGCTAATCCCGACCTGTATATCCATCAACTCGCGTTGCCGGCGCTTCCGTGTAGGCGATGAAATCTGGCCTGACATCTTGGCCGCCAAAGTACCTTTTTCCCGCCAATATGGAAACACACCCAAACGGTCGAAACGCGCCTGCTGTATAAAACTCACCAACTCCTGGTACTCTGTCCGGCCTTCGCCGGGAAAGCCGGTGATCAGCGTGGTACGTAACGCAATTCCGGGCACCTGTTGACGTAAATGGGCGATTAATTCCAGGAACTTATCTCCATCTCCCGCACGTCCCATGCGTCTTAATATTTTCCGGCTGGCATGCTGCAGCGGCATATCCAGATATTTACACAATTTGCTTTGGCCGGCTAAACGCTGAACAAGTCCCTCGGAAATCCCGTCCGGATAGACGTACATCAAACGGATCCAATGTACTGAGGGAACTTCCACCAGACGGTCAAGCAGGTCCGTCAGTCCAAAACGTCCTTCCAGATCATTCCCATAACTGGTAATATCCTGGGCGATGAGAATTAATTCCCGCACGCCTCCAGCTGCCAGGGCTTTAGCTTCTGCAACAATAGCATCTATCGGCCGGGAATGCAAGGGGCCCCTTAATGCGGGTATCAGGCAAAATGCGCATTTCCGGGAACAACCCTCCGCGATCTTTAAATACGCGGTCCCGGGAGAGGAAAGCAGAACGCGCGCGTTTTCCTCTTCCAAAAATCCGGGTTTGACTAACCGTTGTATGGGAGCCGCTTTTTCAACGGCCTCTACCAGGCAATCAAGCTTTCCGGGAGGAAAGGCATAATCCACTTCCGGAATAGCGGCCCGGATCTTTTTCTCACCATATTTGGAAACCAGACAACTGATCGCGATTAATAGTTTAACGCGTTTCCGCCGCTTGAGAACCGCAGCTTCCACCAATACCTGCAGCGCTTCCTCCTCCGCCGGCCGGATAAAAGCGCAGGTATTCACAATCAGGATATCCGCGTTTTCGGGATCATGAACCGACATATAACCCCGGTGTTTTAACGCCCCTAATATCGCTTCCGCATCCACCTGGTTTTTAGGACAACCCAGATTGATTACGCAGACACGCGGTTTGCGGTGGCGTTTAGTTGATGACTTTTGTTTTAAGTTAGCCTTTCGCTTTTCGGTACGCGAATATTTCATACGGTTTTTTCAATCCCTCTAAACAAGGGCGGGTTTAGAACCCGCCCCTACGGTAAAATGTTATGGGTTGCCGGAAATTGTTCGGCAATTTAAAACGTTGGGAAATAGATAAGGAATATAAACCGAAACCTGCCCTCATTTCCAAACCTGTTCTTAATTCCAATTTTGTGGTTGCATTTTGCAAGGAATTCTTTCTTTTTTTACACAATTTCTTGCAAATTATAACATGCCATTTTTACTATTTCTTCAATAATTTACACCGCTTTTTGTGTTTTTCAGGATCGACTAATTAAACGCCTTTGCAACGGACGATGATATTTTAATGACCAGCTGATATGTAACAGCATTTTCCGCTATTTTGGCGGGCGTTTCAGCGGTAATTCATGAATTGCAAATGGACTTTCAGATCTGCCTCGCGGATCTTCTGTTGTGCCAGTTGCAAATCGTCCAGTACCCGGCCAGAAACACGGACTTGATCGCTTTGGATGGCAGCCTGGACTTTCAGCTTTAGATGCTTAATTATTTTGACTATCTCCCGGGCTTTTTCCACCGGAATTCCGGTCTGAAGCCGATATTCCTGACGGGCACTGCCGTTGGATGACATTTCAATCTGGTCGCGCGTGATGGCATCCAGGGGAATCTGGCGCTTGGCCATCCGGCTCTCCAGTACCTCGGCCAGGGACTTCAGGCGAAAATCACTCTCCGCCGTGAGAGTCATAATCATTTGTTTCTGGTCAAATACTACGCGAGCCTGAGAGCCTTTAAAATCGTAGCGCTGTGAGATTTCACGCTCGGTTTGCTGTATGGCATTAACAATTTCCTGCTGGTCCAATTTGCACACGATATCAAAGGAATGTTCTTTCGACATAATGACTCCTGATTAAATTTTTTCTTCCGGCACAATCTCCGGCTGTTTCCGCTCAAAAACCACCTCTTTTCGGACTTCACCCGGCTGACCCAAAGGAGGCTGAAGTTCGCCGTTAAAAGTCACTTCAATGCCACCCGCATTACCAGTCCAAAGCATAAAACGTTCCTTCGCCCGCCAAGTCCGTACCTCGCCCGCCTTTAAAGTAATGTCCGGTTTTTGACGCCCATCGGCCATAAGCGTAATCCAGGTCTTTTTCTTTGCCTTGATCTTCAAGGTCAGTTCTTCATACTTACCAGGAAGCGGCGGAACATTCTGGACTCCGGATTCCGCGACGGATTCATCCTGGACTTGAACTTGTGGAGGAGGTGCTTTATGTTCCGACTTGGGCCAAAGTAAGAAAATCCCTGCGCCTAACCCCGCTAAAAACAACATCGAGAGTAATGGCAGCCAGATGGATTGATTGCTTTCGCGCGCCTCTTCCGTGCCCTCTGAGAGTTCTTCTTTCGTTTCCGGCCGCAAACACCTCAGACGCTTGTATTGATTTACTATCTGTTCCTCATCCATTTCAAGATATTTAGCATAGGCTCTCAAGAACCCCATAATGTAAGTGTCACAGGCTATGATTTCGAAACGCCCTTCCTCCAGTCCTTCCAGGTATCTTTTGCCGATTTTCGTATGTTCCGATACTTCTATGATCGAAATCCCGCGCGCCTTGCGCTGTTTGCGAAGCTGCTCTCCTATTTCCGCCTGCTCCCTGCTGGGCGGCATCACGTTTTGTCGTCCATCCGCTTCGACTCGCTGGCAATGCTTATTCATTTGGTTTAACCCCCTGATTATTTTGACGGCCAGAACATCTCTATTACTTCCGCTTCCGCAGGCGGAGTGAAACTAAACCAGGAAGAAGTTTCCGGGTTATGATTAATCTTCACATTTCTAAATTCCACCTGGACATGCCGCGCGGCTACAATCTCCACGCGACGGGGCAATAAGTATTTCCCTTCCAGCCAAAGAAGTACCCGGGTAAACCCCAAGCCTGCTCCATCTCGGGGAATCAGCTCATACTGCCGGATTCCGTTTTTTCCGGCACCAGCAGTCAGGCGCTTTACCCGGCATTGCGAAATTAATTTCGGCAGGCCGCCGCCCAGCTTCAGGAAAATATCATTTGGATCCGATTCTGAAGGCAGCGCCTGGATTTGAACCTGGTTGATTTTTTCAAGGTAAAACCAGCGCTTGGTCCCATCGGAAACTAAGAGCTGGCGTTCCGGTTGCTCGTACTGTACGCGGTAGCGGCGGCCGGAAGCCATCCAAACTTTACCCTGGGCGGTGAAATCATGTTCCGGCTGGGCGGCGCCGATTATTTTAAAAGAAAAGTCGGCAGTCAAATTTTTTATCGCCTGCTGAGCTGCGGTTATTTCCATTGCCGCCCGGTCAGGCTTCATCGGCAAACCAGAGGGCTGATACTGCTTCGGAGCAGCCGTGACTGCAGGCACCACCTGCTCCGAAGCAGAATAACTCTGCCCAGGCCGGTCCGGGGTTTCCGGTATGGTAGGAGTAGTCCCGGGTTTTCGGCCCGCACCTGTTCCCAGCAGCAATAAACCCAGGAGTGCCACGCCCCACACCTGCTTGGAAATCATGTTTCCTCCCTTGCATCTCCGGAGTGAATTCCCGCTTCTTCCGGCTGGACTAATACCCGGCGGGGACGGCTCCCTTCCGGCGGTCCGACAATTTCATTTTCTTCCATCTTGTCCAGCAGGCGGGCGGCCCGGGAATAACCAACCTTGAGCCGGCGCTGAAGCATAGAGGTACTGGCCTGTTTGGCGCGCACTACCCAGGCCACGGCCTGCTCATAAAGATCATCTTCTGCTTCTCCTCTTTCCGGGCCGATACTTCCGGTTTTTAGCTTTTCACTGGAAAATTCCGGATCAAATACCGGGGCCCCTTGCTTTTTCCAGAAATCCACAATACTATCAACCTCAGCGGTAGTGATAAAAACCCCCTGGACCCTCAGCGGCTTACTGGCTGAAGCCGGAGAATACAGCATATCTCCACGGCCCAGCAAGGTATCCGCGCCATTGGCGTCAAGGATGGTTCGGGAATCCACTTTAGAGGAAACTTGAAAAGCTATACGCGATGGAAAATTAGCTTTGATCACGCCGGTAATTACATCTACTGAGGGACGTTGCGTAGCCAATACCATATGTATACCCACCCCCCGGGCCATTTGCGCCAGACGGGTGATAGTGCTCTCGACTTCATTGGCAGACACCAGCATTAAATCCGCAAGTTCATCGATAAATACCACGATATAAGGCATATGCGAGGGCGCCGGCCCTAAGGCCGCGCGCTCTTCCGGTTCCATGGTTTGGCGTTCCGCCGCCGCCTCCGCTGCCTGCCGGTTATAATCAACAATGCTTCTAACTCCCAGAGCCGCGAACAGCTTGTAGCGCTCCTCCATTTCCCGTACCAAAAGCTTCAAGGCCATGGCCGCTTCCCGACTATCAGTAATCACCGGGCTCTTCAGATGCGGAATACCATTATAATTGGTTAATTCCACCCGCTTGGGATCAATCATAATAAATTTCACCTGCTCGGGCGTGGCCCGATAGAGCAAACTACTGATAATGGCATTGATACACGCGCTCTTGCCTGAACCGGTAGCTCCGGCAATGAGCAGATGGGGCATACTCTCAAGCTGCGCCAGAATATGCCGGCCTCCGATGTCTTTGCCGACCGCGAAGGTCAAAATTGAATCGGAAGCACTGAATTCCCCGGTAACCAGCATTTCTTTTAAAACCACCACTTGTTTTTCCTGATTGGGAATTTCAATCCCCACCGCGCCCTTGCCCGGTATGGGCGCCTCAATGCGAACATGCTCGGCCCGCATAGCCAGGGCAATATCGTCTCCCAAAGAAATGATCCGGTTGACTTTTACGCCCGGGGAAGGCTGCAGTTCATATCGCGTAACCACCGGCCCGGGACAAACCTCAACCACGCCGGCCTCTACTCCGAACTGACTGAGCGCCGTTTCCAGCGTCCGGCTCATGCTTTGGAAATATTCCGCTGAAAGCGCAGAATTCGCTTTGGGATCTTTAAGCAGTTCCACCCCCGGCAAGGAGTAATTCTTATTTTCCCGGCAGGGATCGGTTTTTTCCACGGTCCTGAAGTTCAGTTTACCTGCTCCGTCACCGGCCGCCCTGATTTTAATCGGCGGACGTTCCTTTATCATGCTGTCGGCCGGCTCGATTTCCAGTGATAGCCGGCCGGCTCTAGCCCGGCTTAATGATGAAGCCTTATTAGCCTCCGGTGATCGGGAAGGTTGCCGGCGGCCGGCATAATCAAATTCCGGCCGGAAAGCTTGATGAGTTTTTTTTATCACTGCGCATATATAATCTGTCCCCCGCCGCAATACTTTAACCAGATATGGCTCGACCTCCAATAGATAAAGAGAAATAACCAATATGGTGCCACATATAATGTAAGCTCCCAACGTGGAGAATATGGTGACCGTCAAACTCTCCAGGCGGTCGGCTATCAAGCCCCCGGCGGGTATGGAAATCTCACCCCATACTCTGAAAATTTCGGGAAAGCCCTTCCAAAAGACCCCAGCTCCTTGCCAGGCGTAAAATTGTTTAACCATACCCAGATGGACAGTACGGGCATAGATAAGTTCAACCAAAACTCCCAGTGCCAGAACCCCTAAGATTATGCCCAATGTCTTAAAGGGCGCTCTTTCAAGCCGGCTGGCTTTAAATACCAGAAAACCATAAATCAGGGTTACCACTGGAAGCAGGTAAATCAATACGCCCATCAGGACAAAACCTAGTCTGAATATAATTTCTCCGCTGGGACCTAAAGCGTTTTGTCCGGCGGAATGCGGCCAGACGGCGGCAATCAGTAAAAGGCTAAGCGCCCACCAAGCAATCCCTTTGACCTCATTACGGCGCCGGCCGGAAAATATTTCCCGCAGGGTGAACCGGTCAAACGCGCTCTTTTTAGTTTCTTTTTTTTTCCTGACACGCGCAAATAAAATCCGCATAATTAAATATTTAGACCTCCATAATCACAGGAATGATCATGGGAAAACGCATTATTTCTTTCTTAAAGTATCTTTTTAAAGCGCCGCGCACCTGATCCTGTAACACCGAAATATCCAAAATACCTTCCATGGTTTCTTGGCTAACTAGTTCCTGTAATATCGTCACTGCTCCCTCGGTCAGACGCGTCGTCTCATGCTGGTCCGCAATGCCCCGTGTAACCAAATCCGGCCCAGACAACAAGGCTCCGGTTTGCCGGTCCAGACCCAGTATTGCCACCACCATGCCGTCCTCTGACAGATGCTGGCGATCCCGAAGGACTATGTGACCAACATCTCCTACGCCTTTACCATCTACCAGAACATTTCCGGCGCTTACCTTTCCGGCCCGTCGCAAAGTTTTACTGGTTAGCTCCGCCCGGTCTCCGTTTTCCAGAATTAATATTTTATCTTCCGTCATTCCCAGTTCGCGTGCCAGTTCGGCGTGATGGTAGAGATGGCGCGCTTCTCCATGTACCGGAATAAAATGCCGGGGGCGGATAATATTGTGCATAATTTTCAGCTCCTCCCGCGCGGCGTGCCCGGAAACATGAATTTCACTTACCCGCTCATAATGCACCCGGCATCCCAAACGAAATAAACGGTTGATCATATTTCCTATACGGCGTTCATTACCGGGTATCGTCCGGGCCGAGATAATCACGGTATCCCCGGCCTTAAGTTTCAGGTCCCGGTTCTCTCCGACCGCAGCCCGGGCCAATGCCGATTTCGGCTCGCCCTGGCTGCCGGTAGTCATTACCACGGTTTTTTCCGGAGAAAGTTTTAGCAGATCATTCCAGGTCCGCCAAAGATTTTCAGGTACCTGAAGATACCCCAATTCCTGCGCCGTACACATGTTTTTTACCATACTCCGGCCCAATACTCCCAAAGAGCGTTGGTAGCGCACCGTAGTATTGGCCACCTGCTGAAAACGATGGATATTACTGGAAAAACACGCGATTATCACCCGTTGCGGCGCGTCCCGGATAATTTCATCAAAAGCCACTCCGACTTCCCGTTCCGAGAGCGTATATCCGTGGCGTTCTACATTAGTGGAATCCGCCAATAAGAGATCCACTCCCCGCCGGCCTAGCTCGCCAAACTTGCCCAGATCCGTGAATTCGCCATGCAACGGCGTGGGATCAAGTTTAAAATCACCGGTATGGACTATCAGTCCCGCGGGTGTGGTTATTCCCAAACCGATCCCAGCTACAATGGAATGGGCCACTGGTATGAATTCCAGTTGAAACGGCCCCAGGCTCAAACTTCCACCGGCACTAATTTCATTCAATGAAACATCGCCCGGCAGATTATGCTCTTCCAGTTTATTTCGCACCATACCCAGGGTCATACGTGTACCATAAACCGGCACTAATAATTGCCGGAGGACATAGGGCAGCGCCCCGATATGATCTTCGTGGCCATGCGTAAGAATAATCCCCAATACCCGCTCACGATTTTCCAGCAGAAAGGTAATATCCGGGATAATAAAATCAATCCCCGGTTGATCCTCAGTGGGAAAAGACAAGCCCGCATCCACTACCAATATCTGGCCCGCGCAATCCAGGGCCAGCATATTTTTTCCAATTTCACTGAGTCCGCCTAAGGGAATTAACGCGCAAGTCGTTTCCGCTTCCAACTCCATCTCCATCTCCATCTCCAATCCTGATCCGTGATAAAAAGTAAATAAAAATTATCGCTAGTTTCTGTCGCGAAAAGCTTTTTTCTTAATTACTGGAGTCATGTCAATAATCTATTCCGCTCTTCTCCATACTTGAGCGGGAATCCAGCGGCTTTGATTTTCAAAGAGTAAGGTCGGGTTTTAAACCCGCCCCCTACCAAAATATATCAAATCCAAGTTTTGTATTATATCAAAATGATCATCCAGACGCCAAATAAAAAATCCGCCCAACCCCAGAATGTTGTCTTGGGCCGAACGGAATTCCAAACTATAATAAAACAACGCAGAATGCTTTTTTGTATCCTACGTTGTTTTATTTAAATTATTACCAGCTTATTATTTCTTTTTCTTCGTGGCCTTCTTAGCTGCCTTTTTTGTCGCCTTTTTCACAGTCTTTTTCACCTTCTTCGTAGCCATTGGTGTTACCCCCTTTTTCTATATAGTGGGCACTGGATTAAACCGAACACTATATATCGTTATCAAAATATCTGTTTTTTGTCAACTATAAAAATCGAAACACAGTGAGTCATGGTCTTCGGTTAATCGGTTAAGAATTTCCCCACCGCCGGTTCCCATCCCCGTTCAATAGATTCTCATGTTTGGGAGACGTCCAGGCTGATCTTCCCCCAATTTAGTGGACACACAGTTAAGACACGCAGTAAGACGAAGAGCCTTTCATCTTATAACGGCAACTTTATTGACAAAGGGTTTCTGCGCTTGCCCCTGCCGGATTAGAACCGCGCAGTAAATGTAGATACCGGGCGCCATTCTATTGCAATCCCAGTTGAGTATTTGGCTTTCTCCGGCCTGAAATTGGTCGCTTAGCCTGGCGACCCGCTTGCCGGCTATATTATATATATCGATTCGCACATGCTCTACCTGGTCACCGTCCCACGTAAATTGAATATTATCCCGTCCGGGATTGGGATAAGCTGTAATTACACTGCCTGACTGTGGTTGATACACGCTCGGTGTAAAAACCGTGTAATACTTAACGTATATCTGTTGAATTCCGGAAGTATTGTATTCAAACCAAGCCGTGTTAAGCGTGCCGTTATCAGCAAAGAGGCTGGGGCCAAAGGCAGCCCGGTTAACCTCCATATTTAGACTATTTCCCAGTTGGTCCCAATCACTCCCATTCCAGGATTTAACCCGGATTTGTCCATGCCCGGTGGTAATGCTTTCTTCTACCCAGGCGGCATAGGGAGTGTGGTTATTGACAAACAAGCTGGGCGCAAAAGCACCTCGCGTAACCTCCATATTTAAACTCCCGCCCAGCCGAGCCCAATCACTTCCGGTCCAGGTTTTCACATTGATGTTCCCAATCAAATTTTTGTTTTCCGCCCAAGCAATATACGGCGTGCTGTTATCCACATACAGGCTGGGTGAGTAGCCATGCTGGTTTGCATCCAGATTCAAACTCCCGCCCAGTTGTACCCAATTACTTCCCTGCCAGGACTTTACAAAAATTTCTGCATTCCCAGGAAGAGTATATTCCATCCAGGCAGTATAAGGTGTGCCTTTATCAATATAGAGGCTGGGTGCATTAGCAGATTTAGAAACATTCTTGTTCAGACTCGCACCTAGGAGGTTCCAATCCGTCCCACTCCAGGACTTCACATAGAGTTGCCACACATCTGACGCATCATTTTCTATCCAAGCGACGTAGGGTATATCGTTATATATATGGAGACTGGGCCATAACGCCGGTTGAGTTACATCTTCATTAAGGCACTCTCCCAGAGAAATCCAGTCGCTCCCATTCCAGAATTTTACATAGATTTGCCAAATTTCTGAAGCATCGCGTTCTTGCCATGCGACGTAGGGCGTATGGTTACTGACAAACAGACTAGGTGCGCCAACTTGTTTGGTGGCATTCCTATTCAGGCTACCGCCCAACCGACTCCAATTGCCATTGTCCCAGGACTTTACATAAATTAGTACTGTTCCCGAAGCGCTGCCTTCTTGCCAAGCCACATACGGCGTAGCTTCACAGACATGTAAACTACTCCAGGTGGCGTCCTGGTTGTCATCCACATTCAGGCTCCCGCCCAGCTCTAACCATTCCCCCAGGCCATAAACTCCTGAATGCAAAAAGACGCCAAAGACTACCATTACTAAAAGCTGTTTCCGCAAAATCACTTTCAAACCTCAATTATCATTTGACTAACTGTTTAGGAAAGGCCCCTAAAAACAGATATTTTGGATTTTTAGACATAAATACTTCTATTCCGACTAATTTTTCACCCTTTGGGTGAAGGTTGTAGCATTTCTATGTCGGATTTAGGGGTCTCCCCCCTAGGAGCCTGAGCAATTAGTCGGATTATTTGTTCTTTTGCCGTCATACCGGCGGAAGCCGGTATCCATGAATCTGAATTTTAAAGCTTTTTCTGGACCCCGGTTTGCACCGGGGTGACGAACAATACCAAAAACACACTAAATGCTCAAACTCCTAGGAGTTTGAGCATTTAGTCGATTTTTCATCGACGAAAGATGGATAAAATATTATATTAGTCGAAAAGCAAACTTTGTGGAGGCCAAATGTTTCGACCCTAT
>DAOVYW010000178.1 GCA_030635415.1 Candidatus Firestoneibacteriota bacterium | reverse complement strand
GCGAGAATTATTCGAGCGTTTTTGCGGCGAATTGGAATCTCAGGGCATGAAGGTCAAGTGCGGTGCCTTTGGAGAACCTATGCTGGTAATAATTGAGAACGACGGTCCAGTGACCTTGATTCTGGATTCGCAGAAAAAAGGAGCGAAATATAGTTGAGACTTCCTCTCAAAATACTACATACCGCGGATCTGCATTTAGGGGCTAAATTCGTGGGACTTGGTTCCCGGGGAGCGGACCAGCGCCGGAGACTGCGCGAGGTTCTCGGGGATATTGTTAAGGTGGCCGGCAAGGAGCGCGTAAATTTGATTTTATTCTCCGGGGATACTTTTGACAGTAATACACCTTCGCCGGAATCCGTAAGCGCTTTCAAGCACGCCTTGGTCCGGCTGGATGAGATGAGAATTCCGGTGATTATGATCGCGGGAACACATGACCACCTGGCAGAGAACGCAATTCTATCCAGGCTGGAAACCGAAACTTCCATAGTTTTCCTTAAACCTGAGCAGTCATTATGGGAAAACGCCGAGCTAAACGTACTTATCCAGGGTGTATCCCTCATAAATTCCCACCAACCTGAACGACCGTTGGCCGCATGGCGCCGAACGGACAGCCCTTTCTGGCAAATTGGGATGGCCCATGCTTCTCTGGAAATCGAAAAAAAAGCCGAGCGGGAAGCATGTTTTTCCCCGCGGGAAATAAAGGCCGCCGGCCTTGATTATATTGCTTTGGGACATTGGCATAATCAGCGGGACTGTTCCGAGGGCGGTGTGGCCTGCTGGTATTCCGGGTCACCGGAAATGATAGCCATGGATGAGAGTGGATCCGGCTCAGTCCTGGTAGTTTATCTTGAATACAGTAAGCCTCCGGTAATTACGGCGCATCGAGTAGGAAAACGTTCGCTGCTGCGAATAACTGCAGAAGCGTGCGATACCGAAAAAACGCTGGCAATGGTACGTTCTCAGGCCGATCCGGAAGCTGTTCTGGAATTGACGCTTAGCGGATTGATTTCTCCGGAAATCAAACCTGATCTGGAGGAAATTAAAAGGGCCTTAAAAGATCATTTTTTTTATATCCGCCTGCGGGACGATTCCAGTATAACTTTATCTCCGGAAGAACTGGGTAAATATCCGGGCAATACGGTAATCGGACGTTTTATTCGTCTGGTGCAGGAAGAGATGTCCGGGTCTGATCCTGGTCGGCGCGAAGAGTTGGAACAGGCCCTGCAGATGGGTTGCGCCATGCTCTCCGGACGCGAGGTTATACCGTGGTCATAACCCGTATGGAAATTCAGGGGTTTAAATGCTGGCGGCGGTCCATGTTTGATTTTAAACCCGGCTTGAATGTAGTCCGCGGACCTAATGAATCCGGGAAGAGCACTCTACGCGCCGCGTTGATGGCGGTTTTGTTCGGCAATCCTACAAGTTCCAGTGAGACTATCCAGGACTGGACCAGCTGGGGGAAATCAGAACGCTGTGAGTTGAAATTAGAATATACAGATCACGCCGGCCGGGTTTGCCGGCTTCGCAAGGATTTTGCCGCCCGAAAGATATTCCTACTTGAAAATGAAGAGACTTTCCGGACTTTTAAAACCATTCAAACCAAAATAGCCGAAGAACTAGGTATTTCCACCGAGGATTTCTACAGTCTTTGTTCCTCGTTGGATGTCCGTTCCTTATCTGATTTGGGAACTGTTGCCAGCCGTAAACAAATAGGCAAAATCCTCTCCAGCTTGATGACCGGAGCAGTCTCGGGCCAGGATGTCCTCCAGGTTTTAAAACGGCTGGAGGACGCTCTCAGAGAGTTGGGCAAGGGACAGCGTTCACCCTCCAAGGTTCCTGGTCCTATTAAAGCAACCCAGGACCGTCTGACCCAGCTTTCAGCGGAAAGAGCTGAGACCCGGAGAACTCTGGCGTTGCGGAAAGAACGACTCCACGAACTTGCAGAGCTGAACCGGGTTCTGGAGAAGGAGGTATCCCATTTGGCTGATCTCGACCATCTTATCGAGGTGAATTTAAAACTGGCCGAGGCGGACCGGAACAAAGTATTGATGATTGAGCAGGACACCCGTTTTGAACAGACTGTTGAATTAAGAAAGAGAATAGAGACCGAGCTGGAGGAGCTTAACCAAAAACTGAAGAATGAAGCGGCGTCCGGGTTTTCAATGGAAGAGATTTCCGAGCTGCAGGATATTACTGGCAAACAAAGACGGCTGGATGAACGATTGCCCACAGAACCATCACGGGATACTACTTCAAAAGTCCTGCTGATTTTTGGCATGAGCGTATTCCTCATAGGCTTGGGTTTGTGGCCTTTTAAGACCCTGATGGGAATTTCTGTGGTTTTAAGCAGTTTTGCGCCCCTTTTAGTCGGCTGGCAGCAAAAAAAGACTTCTAATCGCCGGAAAAAAGATTTTGAGTGCCAGCTTAACCTCTGGCACAGGGAAAAGGAAGAACTGGAAAAACGTTTAACCGTCCGGGCCAAAGTCCGGTCTCCGGAGGAAGTTTTTAATTCCTGGCCTCAATCACAAAAGCTATCTGCACGACGGGATGCCCTGCAAAGCCGAATCCGTGAATTGGAGCCGGTTGATCAGGAGAAGTGGAAAGTTGTTCGGCGTGAGCTCCGTCTGGTGGAGGATATTTTGAATGACCCGAAAATGGCTGGTTTGCGTTTGCCGGCTCCCAAATTGGCCGGTTTTCAGCGTGAACAAAAAGATCTTGCCACGCGACTTTCCGGCTGGCAGCAACAAGCCGGCCGTTTGCAGGCCATTTTGGAACATGAGCAGTCTGGCAGTGATAAACTATCCGGATTGGAGGAAGAAGCAGCCGAATTCACGCAGCGGTTGGCCTATCTACGAAAAAGAGAGGGTATCTGCCGCTTAACTTTTGAGCTGCTGGACCGGGCGAGGAAAGATACTTTAAATCCGGCCCGAAAAGTGCTGGAAGAACAGGCCGGGAAATTGCTGCATTCATTCAGTTGCGGCCGATACGGCAAGATAGCGGTTGACGATGAGGATTTATCAAGTAAGATAT
Source organism: Candidatus Firestoneibacteriota bacterium (assembly GCA_030635415.1). Taxonomy (GTDB): domain Bacteria; phylum Oederibacteriota; class JAAXVQ01; order JAAXVQ01; family JAUVAV01; genus JAUVAV01. The sequence goes on along the minus strand of DAOVYW010000178.1, from coordinate 2,135 downwards.
TAATTACCGAGACCGGGAAATGGGAAAATCCCACGGTGCTCTCACAGGGAACATTTGATCAGTTTTATCTGGGGCTGCGATTGGCGCTTTCCGAGGTTCTATCCGGCGGGAAAAACCCACCACTTTTACTCGATGAACCCTTGACCGCGCTTGATCCCGCGCGGCAGGCCGCGACCCTGGAATGTCTGCTGCGATTTGCCCGGAAGAGGCAGATTATATTTTTTACCTGCCGTCCGGAGTATGATCGGGTGGCGGATCAGATTATTGAACTTTCCGGAGGTGTTATTGATGCGTGAAACCATAACAGTTATTGTATGCATTCTGCTTTTTTTAGTCGCTCTTCAGACAGGTTTAATTCGAACCGGCTTCGACTATGAAGCAGTTAAAAAATCCAGCGAGGTTTGTAAAGCGACCAATAAGCAGCTGATCAGGGAAATTGAGCGGCTGAAAGCCCTGGTAGCAAAAGTTTCTCCGGCCCCGGCAATTCCGGTGTCTCCTTCCCGGGAAAAAGAACCTCCAGCTGCGGTTAAGTCTGAACCGGCCGCCAAAACTAAAAACGCCGGGATACAAGCCACTCCGGAACCAATAGGGAAGGACGCTTTGGAAAGCGGAGACAGCATGGATTTTGATGCCGGCTATGAAGTGCCCTCGGACTATACGCCGGAATGATGTAAGGGGCGGCCCCTCATGGCCGCCCTAAAACCCTGGGCTGGCATGGAAGCCGGCCCCTACGATTGAAATAATCGTAAAAATGTTTTGTGTGTTGGTCTTAATGTTTTGTGTAGGGGCGGACTTCCATGTCCTTTATGAAAAGAAAACACAGTAATAAAAAAAAGAAAAACGCTTCCAGATTGTCTAAACTGGTAAATTCAATAATTTTCCAGGAGACAACATGGAGACTAAATTACCGATTTCTGCTTGGCCGGAGGGCGACCGGCCCCGGGAAAGACTATTTGCCCTAGGGAGTTCTGTTCTATCCGATGCCGAACTTATAGCTATCCTGCTGGGAACTGGAGGAAAGGGAAGCTCAGCCCTGGATTTGGCTCGCCAGTTGCTCCAGCAATATGACGGCATTTTTTCTCTGGGCAGGAGTTCGGCGGTTCGTATATCGAATATGCCGGGAATCGGACCGGCCAAGGCCGCCCGCGTATTAGCGGCCTGTGAATTGGGGAGACGGCGCGAAGGTAAAAATATTTCCCAGCGTACGATTATACGGAGTCCGGCAGATGCCGCCCGGATTGCCGCCGCGCACCTGCGGGATTCGGATCGTGAATGCTTTTTAGTCATCCTGCTGGATACTAAACACAAGGTGCTTAGTGAAGAGCTGGTTAGCGTGGGCATTCTGGATCAGGCGCCCGTACATCCCCGGGAAATATTCCGGCCGGCGCTTGAATATTCAGCCGCCGCCTTGGTGCTGGCGCATAATCATCCCAGCGGAGATCCTGATCCCAGTCAGGCGGATTTGCGCCTTACCCGGCAATTATTAGAAGCTTCCGTGATATTGGGTATTAGGTTGCTTGATCATATTATTATTGGCGACGGGGAATTCCTGAGCCTGGCCGAAAAAGGCTATTTTAAGAAATGGGAGGTGAAAATGTAAGTGCCAATCAAACGTCCTACCAGCCGGCAAAAGGCTAAGATAATTGGTTACGCGGCTTTAAATAAAAAAGCCATCAATCCCGTCATCCTGGACCTGCGCCCGCAATCCGATATCGCTGATTATTTTGTAATTGCGTCAGGAAATACCGATGTGCAGGTCCGGACGATTTTTATGGAGATAGAGCGGGTTTGCCGGGAGGAGGGGATTAAGATATTCCATTCCGAGGGCCTGGGAAGTGGGACCTGGATTTTGCTGGATATGGGAGATGTTTTAGTCCACCTTTTCCGTCAGTCTGAACGTCGCTATTATGATCTGGAAAAACTCTTCCAGGGCTGTAAATATGTCGGGCTTCCGAAATTGTAGGGGGAATTCATCTTTTAACTTCTCTTGTGCAGGCGTCAGGGTATTTATGGTTTAAAAGTCAACACCCCGAATGGGTGAATGTCAAGGCAAAGTAGAAATGTCCTATTTATAGCAAAGTAAGAATGTCCTATTTTAAGAAGCATACTGAGAAGGAACCTCCTTTAAAGTAATG
>DAOVYW010000011.1 GCA_030635415.1 Candidatus Firestoneibacteriota bacterium | reverse complement strand
TTCTATTAAGCTGATCAAAGCCCAGCCAATCTACAATCGTTTTATCTGAATATTTAATTTTATACTCAGCAGCTTGCTCTGGAACCGTCCAAGTCAAAGTGTAGCTGCCATTTCCATTATTAGTAACACTTAAATCTGAAATATATTGCCAAGAATTATTAGGTGGGTTTAAACGATCATACATCAGATGGAATCGTTGGAAGTCATGATCATTATTAGCTCCTGCCACTAATAATTTCTCTCCTATGGTTAAGTATTGATCATTTCCAGTCTGCGCATACTCAAATGTCATAAGCCGCGAGGTGTCTCGGGGATTAGGCAGATGATTCCACTCACCATCATCAGGATGATTAGGATCTCCAATATAATTTGCTTCCTCTAACCAATAATCATACAAATAACCAAGTCTATTTTTTTCCTCTAAATACATCTCATTTACAACAAATCTAGCTAAGCCTGAAAAAAAATCCTCTAATTCTTCATATCTGGAATAACTAGCAGGATTATAGGTTCTAATAATATGATAGGCTGACCAACAGTTATCGGAAAATATTTCCGTAGTATAAAAATCTGCTATTATTTTTTCTGGTGCCTGGTTGAGAGAATGTACCTGCCATAAATAACCCCGTTCCAAATTCCTTCCCCCGGGAGTATAATTACCAAGTGACTCTCTGGAATCCAGCAAACTAGTTAAAGAGTCAATGGTTATATCTCGCATAGTAGAATTTTGCGTAAAATCATATAAATACGCTTGCGTTCTTATCCGCCGTCCTAATCCCCGCATATCCGAAAGAACATTAAAGTCTAGTGATCCGCGATACAAAAAATATTCCTCATAATCAAGGATTGCCTCTTTAACTCGCTCATCACCAGTATGATAATAATATAGCGGCATGGCTAACCAATGATTGTGCAGCAAATCAAAATAACCAATTTGAAATGTTCCCGCATTAATTCCAAAAAAGCTAAACCCTCCCTGAGCTTGCAAATCAAAGTAAGTGCTGGCATCCGTATGTTGCACACCATAATCAGTGTTAAATTGGACTTTTTGTTCAGCATTTAAAAATAGTCTTCCACAACCACTTCTTAAAAACCCCACAAAACTTTTAACGGCAAAATCTGTACCTTTCACTCCGGAATACCAATAATGTCTCCAAACATTTACTCCCAAAGAGTTATCACAGATATTTACTGATCCTAGGCTTTGCAAAGCCCGCCACTGATTTTCCTCATCCACGGTTACTAATTTATGCTGCCCATATAAAGTTTTAGTGCTAGCGTAATATTCATAATTCGCCCGACCTACTATCGGGGCTTCTAATCTTTTTTTTATTTCTGCATCGCCATCAATACTACTAGTGTGAAAATAAAGTAGCAGCTCTCTAGTCTCATGGCAGGTAAAAGCAAAAATTAAAGGATCGGAGGTATTGTATTGAGCGTGTTTGGAAAACATTTCTACATGTATAAATCCATCGCCATATAAATCAAAACCAGCCGGCCAATAAGCTGACATCCATTTCATGCCAACACTTAATCCTGCGCCGGTACTACTTTTCAAAGTGGCCCAATCCTCGGTCCATTGAGTATCATTACCCAAGGCATTTACTATACTCCCCTTATTGCTAATCAATAACCCGGGATTGGTAAAATCAAGATTCATATTGCTCTGACATTGCGCGAAATTATATATATCATCTCTAGGACCTTCGAATTCATGATCTGTAGAAAACGATTGGAACAAATAGGCGTTCTCCGCCCCATTAGTAAGTGTTCCCGAAAAAAGACCTTGATTCGTCGGTAAGTTAAAAGTTTTTGTGCTCCCGAGATTTACCGGGACTCTCAAATCCATGCTCTTTATTTTTTTAGCGGTCACGGAATTAATATTAGCATTTCGCAGAGTAACGAAAGCTTTTACGTAACTCTTACCCCGATAAAAATGCATCCGCACGGTATACCATAGCAATTCATTAAACCCGGCATTTTTCAGGGCGCCTTTTGCTCGCACTACAGTACGTAAAGGTCCATTTTCTTCGATTGCTACTTCGCAATCGGCATCATTTATTGAAGAAAACCAATTACCGTTTTCATCCTGCAAATATAACCCTCCCTTATTTCCCGCATTTACTAAAACATTACTTGCTATTGCTGCTTGATCTATAAAATTAAAATTAGATCGCTTAATAGTAAACTGAGCTGCATCAGTATTAATGTAAATATAATTACTGTCCGAAGTACTTAAATTACTAAAACCAAAATTGCCACTGCCTTCATCTGTTAACATCGTATAATTTTTACTCTCCCCTGCCGACAGCGCATGGATTTGGAAATCCACTAGTACCCACTTTATATTCCCGTTGGGCCACCTAGCCAGTTCTCTAAACTGTCCTGCTGTTAGACCATACAAACCTAATTGGTTGATACTAGTTACTCCGGAATCTTTTGGTAAAGGTACTCCCACGGTCATTGGCTCCCAAGTTCTATTAGTTCCACTCTCACCTTTGACCAAAGCTTCCTGTACTATTATTTCAGTAAAATTTCGTGCTTCCACCATGGGTATCAGGTTTACCAGACAAATTGCAAATAATAACTGTCTAATTAATATTTTACGCACTCCTATCGCTCCCCGGGTTTAATGCGAAACCATTATTTTACCAGATTCACCAACTTGTTTATTATAATAGATTTTATACATATAGATACTTTTAACTAGGCCTGATACATTCCATTCTATAATTGGTTGCTCTGACACAAAATCCGAAGTTATTTTGGATACTAATTCTCCAGCAATATTAAAAATACTTATTTCTATTTCAGAAGATTGTTCTCCGGCAAATTGAAAAAGAACCTTTGCTTTAGCGGGATTAGGATAAACTTTGATTAATTTTGGTGGGTTTGCTTGAGAAACCCGGGCATGAAGATTATTGACCTCAAATCGTCTAGTTACTCTAGTATAATTCCAATTAGTATCATATGCTAGTGTATCTAAAAAATACTCCCCATCAACAAATCGAGTAGTATCAATACTTACGGCATAGGGCTCTGTTTTATCTATTTTTATTGACTTGGAGGTATCACCTGCTTTTGCCCAATAAAACTCAATTCTTTCAATCCCGGAATCATCTGTAGCTATTGCTGCTACTTCCAACACTCCACTTTTAATATCGTTATTGTTAAGTCCGATTATTTCCAGATTGGGTTGATTTGTTTCTATCGTACCAAGTATTTTACCAGCACCTATATCCATGGCTTTAAGACCTAAAGCATTAAAAGCAGGAGTATTCGCTGAATCACGCATAATAGAATTTTCTGTAGGCCGCCACAAACCAAACTCACAAAAGCGAGCACCCTCATAAGGCTGGGTCGAGATATAATCTGACCATTTTTCATTACTCGGTTTATCGTGAACATTTATGGTCCTTTTACTTAGGCCATCACATTTCCAGGCTACATGAGAATTATAATATTCATCATCTAATTTACCAATAATATGCCCTAATTCATGTGCTATCACTACATAATTATGGGAGTATATATATAAGTCAACAATATTAGGATATCTCACTCCTTCTTGGTCATTATAATTATGGATAATTATTAAAACATCATAAGGCGTGACCTGCGCTTGACTATTAATTTCAGCTTCAGCAAGATCAATTCCGCTGGTAGGAGAAATCGCATCTACTCTCCATACATTTAATAAAGTTGCATTACTAGGTATGGCAAACCAATTAACTGTGTTCATTTTAGAAATATTTTGATCAACTTTTGAGATATAGTCACAAATTTCTGCACTAGTAAAACCTGAACCAATAAAAGTCAAGTCGATTTTAGTATTTGAATCTCCATTATCAATCAACTTAGTAAAATCTGCATCCGCATTCACTACTATTAGAACACTTATGAGCAAACTGAAGATGATGTTGTAAATATTGTTTTTCATATTTGCCCCTTCAAATAACCGACCACCGCATAATTTTTTTCCTCTTTTTATTTAAGCTTATCGCACTAATATTATCTTCCAAATGCAAATAAAAAAATCAAAAAATATTCACTCCTCCGGCACCAATTCAATCAAGGTTACTTCCGGCCGGGTGAGCAGACGTATCGGCGGGCCCCAGGTGCCGGTTCCCGGACTTACGTATATGGCGGCATTATCTGCCAGCGGATAAAAACCGGCATGATATTTAAAAAACATACGGGTAAGCAGACTAAAGGGAAATATTTGTCCCTTATGGGCATGCCCGGACAATTGCAAATCAAACCATCCCAAAGCGCCGGGGTCAACCTTTGGCCGGTGTTTTAATAAAATCGTAAATTTTTCCCGGGGCAATTGAGAAAGTACATCTTTTTCGGAAACCGTTCTGTTTTGGCCTAAATATCTTTCCATGGGATCATCCACACCGGCAATATTTATCAGTCCGGCCACAGTCACGCCCTCTCCGCGCAGAACTTCAAACCCGGCGCTTTTAGTAAATGCCAGGGAATGAACCAGCCCGGTGAAATATTCATGATTACCCGTCACCGCGAATTTACCATAACGCGGCTGGATTTCTCTCAGCCATCCGGCCAGAGCTTCGCAACCGTTAATCTGGGCATCCACCAGGTCCCCGGTGGAGACGATAATATCCGGATCAGCTTTTTTTACTATGTCCAGGATCCGTTTCAGGCGTGCTTTTCGCACTATCAGGCCGAGATGAATATCTGAAAGCTGAACCAGGTTCACCGGACCGGTGGTGGGGGGGATTTTAGCGGTAGTTATTTTTATTTTCTCAAGCCGGATATTCCGGGCTTCGAAATAACCGTAAACCGAGAGGCCCAGCGCCAGCAGCAAGGCAACCTGGAACATCCCGGGGAGAGATAATTGCAATAAGCTTAAATCCCTGCCCAGCATAAGTCCTGCCAGCCGAAACATCCCCTGATAAAGATATAGGCCTAGATAAACCACCAGAAAGAGAAACAGGAATCCCATCCAGGGATATCCGGCCAGAGTCAGCGGCCGTCCCAGGATATCAAGTTTGAATTTTTCCGCTACGACGGCCAGCAGAGGCGCTAAAATCATCACTCCTAAAAACGAGGCCAACCCCATGGCAGCCGCGTTCCCTAAAGACCAGGCGCTCCGTGCCTTGCAAAGGAAAAAATAATGAGCACTGCCGTAAACCACCAAATAGATTAGGATAAATAAAAATATCCTCACCTGGTTCTCCTCCTAATCTCTCTGCAACCGGTATTTTAAATAAGTATAGCGTTTCTTGGTTTTATCGTTCTTCACTGCCATGGCCAGGGCTTTGCGGGTGCCCACCATTACTACCAGCTTGCGGCCCCGGGTAATCGCGGTATAGATTAAATTACGCTGCAAAAGCATGTAGTGCTGGGTGAGCACGGGAATAATCACGACCGCGTACTCCGAACCCTGGGACTTGTGAACCGAGATGGCATAGGCCAGGATAATCTCATCCAGCTCGGCAAAATCATAGATTACTTTCCGGTGGTCAAAAACCACGATGATTTCTTTATCTTCCGGGCATATCCGGGCAATCCTGCCGATATCCCCGTTGAAGACCTCTTTGTCATAATTATTCTTGATCTGCATTACCTTATCATTAACGCGGTAAATACTCTCTCCCCGCACTACACCATCCTCACGCGGATTAAGCGTTCTTTGCAATTCCCGGTTCAGATTTGCAGTGCCGACCACGCCTTTATGCATGGGTGTAAGAACCTGTATGTCCTCTACCGGATCAAAACCGAAACGCCGGGGAAGCCGGTGGTGAACCAGGTCCGTAATGGTTTTTAATACTTGTTCCGGGTCTTCCTGCGCAATAAAATAAAAATCGTTTTCCGTCAGGGAAGGATCATATTGTGGAAGTACTCCGTTATTTATCCGGTGGGCATTAACCACGATCTGGCTGGCGCGGGCTTGTCGAAAAATTTTACTAAGTCTCACTATGGGCACAGCTTGAGAAGCAATAATATCGTTGAGCACATTACCCGGTCCGACTGAGGGCAGTTGGTTCACATCTCCCACCAGGATAAAAGTAGCATTGGCTGGAACCGCCTTCAAAAGCTGGTGCATCAGCAGGGTATCGATCATAGAGGCTTCATCTATAATCAGCAAATCGCACTCCAGGAGCCGGGACTCATGACGCTGAAACCCGCCCTGCTTAAAACTAAACTCCAGCAACCGGTGAATAGTCCTGGCCTCCCGGCCCGTAGCTTCACTCATACGCTTGGCGGCCCGGCCCGTGGGCGCGGCCAGCATTATCCTAACCTCCATTCGGGAAAAAATTTTCAAGACCGCGTTTATAATGGTAGTCTTGCCGGTCCCCGGCCCGCCGGTAATAACCATCACCTTGTTTTCCAGGGAACTCCTGACAGCCTCAGCTTGTTGCGCGTCTAAAGTAATATCCAACTGCTGCTGGACCCATGCTATGGCCTGATCCTCATCTACCCGGCGGACTGTCCGGGTTGCGCTTACCAGCTGCTGAAACCGGCCGGCAATACCGGTTTCACTTGTGTACAGTTTCTTCAGGTAAACGGCTTTATGGTTTTTCCGGAATTCTTCCAGATCTTCATTCAGATCCTCCATTATTATCTTTCCCTCCATGGTCATACTGCCGAGGGCCTTAGTGATTATGTCTCTCTCCACCTGGAGGATTTCCCCGCTCTTCTCGAGCAACGATTCATAGGGGTAATAGACATTCCCTTCTTCCGTAAGTTTATTCAGGACATATAGTACGCCGGCCGTGGCCCGCAGTTCGGAATTCTTGGCAAAACCCAGTTGCCCGGCAATGCGGTCCGCGATGATAAACCCCATTCCGAAAATATCCGAGGCCAGACGATAGGGGTTCGTCTTGACTATCGCAATGGAGTTATTCCCGTATTGTCTGAAAATCTTCACCGCATAGCCGGAACCAACCCCGTGGCTTTGCAGAAAAAGCATGACCTGGCGGATCTCTTGCTGTTCCTGCCAGGCTTGCTTGATCATGATGATGCGCTTACTGCCGACACCCTCAACCTCCGCCAGTTTTTCTGCCTGGTTTTCTATAATATCCAGAGTCTGTTTACCGAATCGCTGCACGATCCGCTTGGCCATTACCGGCCCCAGCCCCTTGATATATCCGGACCCCAGATATTTCCGGATTCCTTCCACTGTAGCCGGAACCTCGGTCTGGTATTGTTCCACCTTGAACTGCCGGCCGAACTTGGGGTGAGTGGTCCACTCGCCTTGCATCTTAAGTACTTCGCCGGGCGCCAAGGCCATCAGATTGCCGACAATGGTTATCTGCTCCTTTTGCCCGCCTACTTTCACCCGGGCGATGGTAAAACCGCTCTCTTCATTGGCGTAGGTGATGGTTTCTATTTGTCCTTTAATCTCAGTCGGCATTTTTGCATCCCCGGTATGGTGTAATAATATATCATTTTAAAATCGCAGCCTTCGCAAAAATTCCCCCAACGCTGAGATCTGTCGCCCACCGGACGTAGGGGCGTTTAATTAAACGCCCCTACATTAGCCGGTGATGCCCTAACAAACGTCTTATGAATTACTACCCGGCCCCTGTCTTTCCCGTTTCCAACCGTATCCATATCGGCATGTGGTCCGTTAAATCATGCTCAAATTTCGCGAGCAGATCCCGCTGTTTTGCTTTATCCAGTTCCTTGAAGCCTTTGCCATGTAAAACCGCGGCGAACATCTCCACAAAATTAAACACCCCGTAATCATATCCATTAGGCGTGGCGCCGGCAACTTTATTCCGGGTATAATCCGGGAGCCGCTTATCCCGGAATAATATTCCTATCTGATCATAGGTATCTTTCTGGCGCGCAGCCGTACGATACACCTCGCTCTGGCCGGGATGAACATCCAGAAAAGGGAAATTTAGCTCTGCGCTGGTCTGCCGGTCAAGCTCGCTTTTATTCAGTGATTTCAGAAAGGCCTCAATTTTCGGCCGCTCTATGGCCGGCCGCTTAAATTCCAGGTTGCAATCGCCCATCACCAGCAGGTTCGGGTAATACATCCGCTCCGGCTTCTTGGCCCGTTCAATCACCCAGCTTAAAAGCGCATAAAATTCCCGGCGGCGTTCAGCCGGATCTTTTCCATAGAGCAGGTGGCAATTTACCGCTAGAAACTGGTATGGCACGGCCCGGGTCTGGGTTTTTATCTCAAACGAGGCGCACAGCGGCTGACGAATAAATGAAATAAAATGGGGATTAGGTACCGGCGGCCGGGATTTCCTGCGTTTCCCTTCCTGGCTGCGGGCCTGGTTTTCCTTCTCGATTTTAGCTAATTTATGATTATGATCCTGAAAGGCCTGCCAGAAGTCCTGGCGGTATTGGAACAAAGTATTATTCACTTTGGTCCGGTCATATGTAATGTCCGAGGCTATTTCCGTGCGGCTTACTTTTTTCCATCGGAATAAAAAAGCCAGCCTCTCGGCCGTACTGCTTTCGCCCGGAAAAGCGCCGGTAGTATCGGATACTACCAAACCGTATTCCGGTCCCAGCATTGATTTTAATTGCCTGATCCCATCCAGGTTGTCCAGGACTTCCTGGACTGCCAGTAAATCATACTGCTTACAGATATGCGCCAGCATCTTCCAGGCACCCGGGCTTTTATTGGAGGGATTTCCGAGCTTGCGGATATTAAAAGCCCCCAGGATCACGGACCGGTTTCGACGCCGGGGCAATCCAAACCTTTCTCCGTGCCGTGCGCAGAAAGCCTGGATTTTTTTCCACTCTCCGGAGGTAAATGATTTCGCCATGTGTTCTCCTGCAATCAGTTTGGCATACATGCGGGCGGACATGGAAGTCCGCCCCTACGAAAAACATCATCATTCATGTCTTGCAAGTGTAGGTCTGCCCCCACAAAAACACATCATGTCTCGCAATTGTAGGGGCCGGCTTCCATGCCGGCCCAGGAATTTCTATTTTGCCATCACCGGCTCCTTCGCCAAAAACCGGTCAAAAATATACAGCCCGATATTCGCCAGGAGCAAAACCAGTAATCCGGCCAAACCGGTCAGACCGATACTTAAATCAGTTCCACCTTTAAGCGTCATAAAAGAGAGCGCGACTGTGGCATTGAGAGAGCCATGCAGGATAGCCGGAGCAATAACGGATCTGGCTTTTAAACGGATATAGCTGAAAATCGGAGCATATAGCATGGTAAAATACACCATATAAAACACCCCGGCTTGGGGATGCTGAGGATAATTATACCCTTGCAGAATTATGGGCGTGTGCCAGATACCCCAGATCAAGCCGATAAGCAGGGATGATCTCCAAAACCCCAAAAAACCCAGCTCTTTCTGTAATAAACCCCGCCAGCCCAACTCCTCACCAAAGCCGGCCACGGCATTAATCGTCGCGCCTGCCACCAGCCCTGACAGCAGACCGATCCACAAAGGATGCAAGGGCAAAGCCGCGGTCTGGACTTTCATGCGCTCAATTTGTTCTAAAGACAAGTTCTCTTGAAATCTTATGTACATGCCTTCCATTTCCCAAGACCACTCAACCCCGGGCATGAGCAATCCCATGCCCAGCGCGGCAAATACCAGGACTATTGGCAGCAGCCAGGCTACAAAAAACCAGCGGTTTATTTTAAAGGAAATTCCCAGCGGTTCTTTTAAAGGTTTATGATAGATGAATTTTTGAACAATAATAGCAGCCAGCATGGGCATGAACATATATACTGTGGCCATCACGGTAAAAAGCGAAGTATTTACCCCGGCTTTAAAAACTCCTGAAAACAAATAAAACCATCCCCAGCTTAAACTAAACGTGATAGCGACAAAAATCCCGGTTTTTTGAAGACGTTTGAGCATATCTCTTATACTCCTTTTAAGTATCTGATTCCTCACGAACGAAAAGACAGGGCGGGTTATTTTAATCCCCGGCTCCCGGGTTTGACAGCCAATATCCCCTCCCGGCAGAGCGGACATTTATCCGGAGGGTAAATATCCGCCTTAACTTTCAGCAGGGTACTTAGCGGCGCGCCCAGGTTCGGATCTGCGCTGCTCCTATCCACGAAGCCGGCCACGCCTATCACTTCCGCCCCGCAAGCTTGGGCCAACTTTACTGTTTCCCGAACCGAACCTCCGGTAGTAATCACGTCCTCTACCACCAGCGCGCGCTCCCCCTTGCCCAGGGAAAACCCCCGGCGCAGCCTCATCTCTCCTTCCATACGCTCACAAAAAATAGCGCGCACTTCATGATTCCCGCACCGCCAAAGGGCCTGGGCCGCTTCCTGGGCGATTACTATCCCGCCTACGGCCGGTCCCAGCACCACCTGAACTTTATGATCTTTAAACGGCGCTGTCAGGGCCTCGGCCAAGCGGCCGGCATAACCGGGATATTGTGTTAGCATGGCACATTGAAGATATTGATTGGAGTGATGGCCCGAGCTCAAGATAAAATGCCCGGAAAGCAGGGCCCGGGTATTTTCAAACATTTCTCTGATCTCTTCCGGCTTCATGCGGCTGCCTCGGCTATCTCCTGGCATATAGACCGGACTACCGCTCCAGGATCCACCGCCATCAAGATTGGGCGTCCTACTACAATATAATCCGCGCCCGCGGCTATAGCCTGGCCCGGGGTCATAGTCCTTTTCTGATCTTCTTTTTTCGAACCAACCGGACGTATGCCGGGCGTTAAAATAATGAATTTCTGCCCGCAGGCTTTGCGGATCGCACTGATCTCGTGTGGACTGGCCACTACACCGTCCAGCCCTGATTCCTTGGCCAATTTGGCCAGGCTTACAACATGGGTTTGTATTTTCCGGTGTACGCCCAGTTCATTTTCCAGGCTTTGCTGATTCAGGGAGGTTAAAACCGTGACTCCCAAAACCAGAGCCTTCGGCTGGCGCAATTTTTTGGCCACCTCAGCAGCCGCCTTGGCCGCCGCAGTCATCATTTCTTTTCCACCGCCGGTATGCACATTGACAATGGTCGCTCCTATCCGGCAGGCGGCGGAAACCGCCGCTGCCACAGTATTGGGAATGTCATGAAACTTGGCGTCGTAGAACACTCCCATCCCGCGGCGGCGAATATGCATCACCGCTTCCGGCCCGGCCATAGTTAATAATTGGGCTCCCAGCTTGTACTGGCTAACCAGTCCTTGCAAACGATTCATGAGTATATCCGCGCTTTTCAAGTCATCCACATCCAGAGCTATAAATAAACGATCTTTGGGTTTTAACATGTACCTGTATTCCTTTCCTAAAATTTACTCCACTATCAACAACCGGCTGTTCTTAAAACGGTTTTTCCCTTTCCGGTCTTGGGCGGTTAAAATCATCAGATCCGCGCCCCGAACCCAGGAAGGGGAAAATCTTACCATCACCCGGCCACTGGAGGCATCATATTCCAGTGGTATAACCGAAGACCTGCGGCGGACCTCCAGGCTGGATGGATCAATACCGCTAAGCATCTCCGGGGTAAGTATAAATACCATCTGCGTAACCGGGCCTGCGACCCGCGCGCCCCAATCCGGCTTGCTCGCGGAAAACAAAAGAGGTTTTTCTCGAAGCTGGTTTCGGAAAGTGGAATCCCGGGTGCCTCGCAAAATCATAATTCGTCTTAATCGTTCTGGCGGAGTATCCAGGGTATTAGGACCTGGGTTCACGGTAAACATCAGCTTATAACCGGCCTGGCTCCCGGCTTCCGCCACTTCCCGGTCCCAAAGCCCGTAAGGATAAGACAGGGATATGACCTCCCCACCGCACCATTTTTTTAATTTTTCGCGCGATTCGGACAACTCTTTCCGCAGCCTTTCAGCACGCTGGTCTTTGGTTTCCCCCCGGAGCTGTTTGGTTAGTTTGGGATGCGTGGCTGAATGGGATCCAATCTCGTAACCGGCTGATTGCAACTCCCTGAGCTGGGAGCGTGAAAATCCTGCCCGCGCTCCGACGAAATTGGTATAGATAAACAGGGTCGCGGGAAACCCGAATTTTTCCAGCAGGGGACGGGCCGTGGTATTAAAATGCTTATACCCGTCATCAATAGTAATCAACAAAGGTTTTTCCGGAAGCAAAACGCTGTCTGAACGTCCATCCGCCAGGCCGGCAGCCGTAATCGGAGTAAACCCTTCTTCTCTGATAATCTCCAACTGGCGCCTGAATTCCTCTAAATCCAGGGAATAGGCATCCTGAGAAGTATTCTTTCCAAACCGATGGTAACAAAGCACAGGTATGCTGAACGCTGTTTTTCCCGCGCTGCACTTGGTGGAAACTTCAGCCTCCGGCCCGGTTCGAGCGGCAGAAGTAACTCCCGCCCCGCCAATAAGACTTAATCCTATAATTGTAACGCATATATATTTAAGACCGCCAAAAATTTTCATCTTTGTTCCCCCCCCCTTACGCTCCCCCGGATCATTCTATGGCAGCAGGTTAATCCCCATCCAATCAATATACCCACACCGTAACCGGCTATCACATCACCGGGATAATGTCCGCCGGAATAAACCGTTCCGGCGCCTATCAGAAAAGCGAAGATGAAAGCCGGCCGGCTGAGATGGCGATCCAGGTTCCGGGCCACTATTGCCAGCGCGGCGGCGGCGGCGGCATGCGTCGATGGAAAAGCGGAAGAAACCATGGCCAGATTCTTCAGCGGAACACAAAGATGGACCTCGCTTAATACCATATACGGCCGCGGACGATTGAAAAATGGTTTCAAGAGAAGATTCTGGAGCAGGTTGCAAATCACCACGGCTGCTGTTCCCCATAAAGCCAGCCAACAGCTCTTTTTCCAACCGGAAATAAAACCGTATACTACGACTCCTGCCAGCAGCAAGGCTAAAAGTAATCGATCGTTGGCCATTAAAAAAGTCGCATCCGCTATGGGGCGGCAATAGAGCGTGTCATTAATAAAATAAAAAAGGGCGGTATCCAGACCGGCAATTTTTTCCAGAATTAATTGAAAGCTCATTTACGTCCGGCTCCGATCAACTCATTAATCCCTGTCATGCCGGATTGGCGCAAATAAGCTGCCAGTCCTTGGGCCGCTTGCTCCGCCGCTCCGGGATTCCGGAAAGTCGCGGTCCCTATCTGAACTGCGCTGGCTCCGGCCAATAAGAATTCCACTACATCCTCTGTGGTCTCAATCCCGCCCACCCCGATTACTGGAATAGAGACCGCACCCGCAACCTGGTAAACCATTCTTAATGCCACCGGCTTAATGGCCGGGCCCGACAACCCGCCCGTAAGGTTGGCCAGCATAGGCCGGCGCTGCCGGATATCCATACGCATACCCAACAGAGTATTCATAACGGTTAAGGCATCCGCGCCGGCGTCTTCCGCGGCCCGGGCCAGAGTACCAATATCCGTAACATTAGGCGTAAGTTTCACCCAGAGCGGCAATCGGGTCCGGCTCCGGATGGCCGCTACCAGATTACCTAATAATCCGGGTTCGCGGCCGAATTCCATTCCTCCGCTTTGAACATTGGGACATGATAAATTTAATTCCAGGCCGGCCAATTCCGGCCGGTCATCCAACTCTTCCACCACCTCAATATATTCTTCCGGGGTTGAGCCGGCTACATTGGCTACTAGGGCGCAAGGTAGTTTACGCATCTCGGGCAGCTTCGCGTCGCAGAAAGTCCGGACGCCCACATTTTCCAAGCCAATGGCATTCAGCATGCCGGAGGTACACTCCGCCACCCGGGGCATAGGATTTCCTTTTCTAGGAAGCAAGGTTATGCTCTTGGAAACCAGACCACCGATGGACTGGAACCGTACCTGTTCCAGCAATTCCGTTCCATAGCCGCAGGTTCCGGAAGCTAACAACACAGGGTTGCGCAGCTTCACCCCGCCAATATTCACGTTTAAATCCGGCCTGCTTCTGCTCATTCGTTATTCCAATCCACTGCTTGGGCCGGAAAAACCGGACCGTCCTTGCAAACCCGCTGGTATTGTCCGGCTACCTTGACCATGCATCCCTGGCAGATACCCAAACCGCAAGCCATTACTTTTTCCATACAAACTTCCGCGTAAATTTTATATTGGGCGGCTATATGCGCCACGGCGGCCATCATAGGATAGGGCCCCGAGGCTGCCAAGGTCCACCCGGACTCCCGGTCTTGCAGCCGCTCTATTAGTAAGTCTGTTACCTTGCCTTGCTTCCCACAGCTCCCATCCTCAGTGGCGCAGACCACTGTGGCGCCCGTTAATTTTATAGCGCTTCGCAAAAGCAGATCCTCCCGGCTACGGCCGCCGATTAAAACCTCGACTTGCCGACCACGGGCTCTAAGCCTTTCCGCCAGAAAAAGCAGGGGCGCCACACCAAACCCGCCACCGACCAGGAACATGCCGCCGCGTCCCGGCAGAGTAAACCCCCGGCCCAGGGGACCGATTATATCCACGCATTCCCCGGACCGCATGCCGGCCAGCAAGCCGGAACCGGGCCCCACTACTTTAATCAGCAATTCCAAGGTGGTTTTTTCAACTCGGCAGATTGAGAAAGGCCGCCGCCAAAAAGGCGCCGCTTTACCGGATATCAGTATTTCCACAAATTGCCCGGGCCGGGCGTGACGGGCAATTTTAGGCGCCTTTAGCACCAGCCGGGCATATGGTCCAAAACGACGCGTCTTAATTATTCCAGCTTGCATGACGATAAACCACCCGGCCGGCTACCAGCGTAGCCATTACTTCTCCCTGGACTTTCCAGCCGTCAAAAGGCGTATTTTGGGATTGACTTTGGAATTCAGAGGCTTGAATAATTCTTTCCGCCGTGGGATCAAAAATAATCACATCACCGTCCGCGCCTGGCGACAGGGTACCCTTGGAGCTTTTAATAATTTTTCCCGGGTTATGCGTCATGCAACGTAACGCCTCCAAGAGAGAAAGCTTTTTCGGAGCCACCAGGCAGGTCAGCGCCAGGGAGAGCATGGTTTCCAAGCCACAAATACCGGGCGCGGCATTGGCAAATTCCATTTCCTTTTCCCGGCGCGAATGCGGAGCATGATCAGTGGCAATGACGTCCAGCGTACCATCGCTTAAACCCTCAATCAGGGCGGCCTGGTCCTCGGCCTCGGCAATTGGCGGATTAACGCGAACGTGCGTATCATAATTCAAGAGACAGTCATCCGTCAGAACCAGAAAATGCGGAGCTGTCTCGGCTGTAACCTTTACTCCGCGGACTTTGGCCTCCCGGATCATTCGAACCGCCCCGGCAGTCGAGACATGCGGAATATGAATCCGGCTGTTGGTTTCTTCCGCCAGAATAATGTCGCGTGCCATCATTATCTCCATGGCTGAACGCGGAACTCCGGCCAGGCCCAACTTGACGGCCATGAAGCCCGCATGCGCCACTCCCTGGCCTGACAAAGATTTGTCTTCCGCGTGATTGATTACCAGCAGGTCCAGCATTCCGGCATATTGCAGAGCGCTGCGCATCAGGCCGGGCGAAGAAAGGGGATCCCCGTCATCCGATACGGCCACGACTCCGGCGGCTTTGAGTTCTCCCATTTCGGTGAGTTCACGGCCGGCCCGGCCTTTGGTAATACAGGCTATGGGAAAAACATTAACCAAACCTTGGTTCTTGGCCTTGGAGAGAATAAGCTCCACCATGGCCAAATTGTCTATGGGCGGTTCGGTATTTGGCATGCAGGCCAGACTGGTAATGCCGCCGGCCGCCGCGGCCCTGGTCCCGGAGGCAATAGTTTCTTTATATTCCGCTCCCGGCTCCCTTAAATGGACATGCCTATAGCCCAAACCGGAACCAAATACCAATCCGGAAGCCGCTATCACTGGATCGCAGTTTTCCGGCGCCCGGACACCAGGCGGCGTAATTTCCAGCACCCGGCCTTTTTCCAACCAGAGATCCCCGGCAGTATCCCGATTATTGGCCGGATCAATAATCCGTCCGTCTTTAATCAGAATTCTCATCGGATTCACCCCCGGTCAGCAGATAAAGTACGGCCATACGAACGGCTACCCCGTTCGTCACCTGGTCGAGTATAACCGAATTCGGGCCGTCGGCCACACGGGGTGAAATCTCAACCCCGCGATTCATCGGTCCGGGATGCATGATTAGAACATCCGGCTTGGCCAATTTAAGCCGCCGGGCATTCACCCCGTAGAGATTGGCATACTCCCGGGCGCTGGGAAAACATTGTCCGTCCTGGCGCTCTAACTGGATACGCAGAATATTAATGACATCCGCGTCCGCGATAGCGTCTTCCAGCCGGTAATGAACCTCTACTCCCAGGCGGGCGAAAGTTTTCGGAAGCAGCGTAGCCGGCCCAACAATCCGGACCTTGGCTCCCATCTTAAGCAAACCATGGATATTGGAACGGGCCACCCGCGAGTGAATAATATCTCCTACCAGCGTAACTGTCAGGTTTTTAAATTCCCCCTTGGTTTCACGAATAGTGAACATATCCAGCAATCCCTGGGTGGGGTGTTCGTGCTTTCCGTCCCCGGCATTGACCACGCTGGCCTGTATGTTTTTAGCCACCAGGTTTACTGCGCCCGAACAGGCATGGCGCATAATAATAGTCTGTACATTCATGGCCTGAATGTTCCGGACCGTATCCAGCAGGGATTCTCCTTTCACCAGGGAAGAAGCCGAAGCCGTGAAATTCACCACATCGGCGGAAAGACGTTTGGCTGCTAATTCAAAGGAAGTCCGGGTCCGCGTGGAAGGTTCAAAAAAAAGATTCACCACTGTCTTGCCGCGTAGTGCCGGCACCTTTTTTACCGGGCGCTGAACTACTTCTTTGAAAGACGCGGCCGTATCCAGGATTTGGATGATCTCTTCCCCCGACAGTTCTTCCAAGGTCAGCAAGTCTTTCCGTTTTAAGTTCACGCGCATCTACCTCTTCTCTTCGCCGAGACGCACGGCCGTGCGTTCCGGCGTTTAAAATAAAAATCCCGATCCGGCCTTGGGCGCACGGCCGTGCGCCTACCTTATAATAAAAACACCTTCCCGGCGGTCGCACTCCTGGAGCAAAACATCCACTTTCTCGTTCGTGGCAGTCGGTAAATTTTTGCCGACATAATCCGCGTGGATCGGAAGCTCACGGTGCCCACGATCCACTAATACTGCCAACTGAATCTCTTGCGGCCGCCCGTAATCAATTAATTCATCCATCGCGGCGCGGATACTGCGTCCGGTATTAAGCACATCATCCACTAAAACTATCTTTCGATTTTCCAATTGAAAGGGAAGATGGCTGGGACGCCGGCCCGGCTGCCGATCCGTGCGCATACTGGTATCATCGCGATGAAAAGTTATATCCAGGGCTCCGACCGCCGGAGTATCTTTCTCGATTTTTCCGATTTGATCCGCGATACGCTGCGCCAATACATCCCCCCTCGTCATGATCCCAATCAGCGCCAAATTCTCAATACCTTTATTGTGTTCGCAGATCTCGTATGCCATTCGGTTGATGGCCCGCCGGATGTGATCCGCATCCATAATCTGTCGGGACAAAGATTCGTTCATGTTTTCTCCCTTCGTAAAAAAACCTCCCCAACGTATAAGCAAGGGAGGCCTTTAAGGTTTTTACATTAATTATTGATGAGTTATTTTCCTTTCCAGCCTCACAGAACCAGATTAAAGGATGTGTTTTTTACGCGTGGTTTCCGAAGTCCCCACACGACAATACCGCGGCCCCGTCCTTCTGTCAAGCCGGATTATATCAGCCGCATAATAAAAACGGGGGAGCTTGTGAGCTCCCCCGTTCTTTTAAAAAAATATTCTTTCACCATCTAATATTAAAAAATAATTACTTTTTTTTGGTGGCTTTTTTCTTCACAACTTTCTTAACGACTTTCTTAACGACTTTCTTAACGGCTTTCTTCACAACTTTTTTCGCCGCCTTCTTTTTGACTACCATTGTTCCACCTCCTTTTATATAAACTTTTTTTAATAACATCCCTGTGTTTTACTATTTTATTTTATAACACACAAACTTATTTATGAAAATATTTTTATTAACTTTATTTAATTTTTTCATTCCCTGTCACCCGCACCATTCACCGCTAAGCCTCTCATTGTTTAGTATCGAACCTTAATGCGGTTCTTATAAATTAATTTAACGCACGATCACCTTATTCATAATATCACCCTTCTGGATTTCCTGCACCACGTCAATACCTTTGGTCACTTGACCGAACACCGTATATTTCCCGTCCAATGATTGCTGCCGGGACAAACAAATATAAAACTGGCTGCCGGCGGAATCCGGTAGTGCGCTTCTTGCCATGGCCACGGTTCCGGTCAGATGAGCGCGGGAATTAAACTCGGCTTTAATATTATAGCCCGGCCCGCCACTCCCATCACCCTTGGGATCTCCGCCTTGAATAACAAAACCGGGAACCACACGGTGAAACACCAGTCCGTCATAGAACCCTTGTTTCGCCAGTTTGATAAAATTAGCCACGGTCTCTGGCGCATCCTCGGGATAAAACTTAAAAACAATTTCACCTTTCGCGGTCTGGATCACGGCTTCCCGGGACTCCCCAGACGCTTTAGCTTCCGGCATGGTTTTCTCCTCCTGCGGTTTCTCCGGTGTTTTGGCTTGCTCACTTGTTTTCACGCCAACGCATCCGCTTAAAAGAAAAACCAGTATGCCGGCGGTCGTACAAATTTTTTTCATGCTTTAAGCCTCCTGCTTAATTTAATTCACACGAGAAAACATTGCTGTAAAAATTATTTTTATTTATATTTTTATTTATATTAACCTAAATATCTTTTTTATCAAAGAAAAATATTCATTCCCTAAAATTATTTTCGACAAATCAAATTGCAATCCAACTATCTTTATCCGTTCTAAAAACGAAATGAAGAAAAGTTGTTACGCGCGACTACCGGCAGCAGGCAAGTATCTCGGTTGTGTCGGGGCGTTTAATTAAACGCCCCGACATCCGTCTTGCCGGCAAACGAAAAAACGCGCTTCTCTAAAAAACTGATTTTCATTTGGGCTGATTCCGCGATGCAGCGCAGGTTTGATTATCGCCGCGATGGGAGCACGCCTGAAAATTTTCCCGGACGATGTTCCGAAGATCGCTCCGTCTCCCATCATTCATTCCGGTATTGCAGCTAAGCTAACAAGGTGCTATAATTTTAGTGAGTTGTAAAACTCCCAGGAAATCAGGCCGTAAGTATTGGCCCAAAGATAAAATTCCAGAAAAAGTAAAGGCGGATGACTATGTCTGAACAGCTTAAACATATTTTTACAGAAGCATTAGAATTGCCGCCTGTGGAGCGGGCTGAACTGGTTGAACAGATTTTATCCAGTTTTGAATTTCCTGCAAGGAAAACAATCGATGCTTCATGGGCGCGAGAATCGGAGGAGCGGATTGACGCTTCCGAAAACGGGGAAATCCCGAGCATTCCCGCAAATGACGTTTTCAATAAAATTGATAAACTCTAAGTCGAATGAACATTGATTTTCTTGCTCCCGCCGAAGCGGAGTTTATAGATGCCATTGCTTATTATAATCACCAGAGTGAAGGCCTTGG